>JAJXSS010000042.1 GCA_021784455.1 Planctomycetota bacterium | reverse complement strand
CGTCCCGGATCGCGTCAAGGGCCTGGACTGTGGGGCCGACGACTACCTGGTCAAACCCTTCGCCTTTGAGGAACTGCTGGCACGGGTTCGGGCCATGGTGCGCCGGCAGTACGACCGTAAGTCGCCGGTGCTGGAGATGGGTGCCTTGCGGCTGGACACGGCCGCCCGCAGGACCTGGGTGAGTGGCCGCGCGGTGGAACTTACCGCGCGGGAATACGCACTTTTGGAGTACCTGGCGCTGCGCGCCGGTCAGGTGGTCGCCCGAGCCGATATCTGGGAGCACCTGTACGAATTCGATTCCAACGCCCAGAGCAATGTCGTGGACGTTTATATCGGTTACTTGCGGCGCAAGCTCGGCAAGGCGGGAAGCATGCTCCGCACCGTTCGCGGCTCGGGCTACATGCTCGGGACGGAGCCATGAAGCGATCTCTGCGAACCCGGCTGATCCTAGGCGTCATTGTCAGCATGACGCTGCTGCTGTCCACCTCGGGCGTGGTCATCGACCTGTGGCTGCGCCGGGCGATGCTGGCAGAGATCGACCAATCACTGACGGCGACGGCCCAGATCATCATCCCGCAGATCGAATACGATCACGGCAAGATCGATCTGGACCTGGGCCGGGTGCCGCTCAGCGAGCGCACCAAGGCCCAGAACCTCGTCGAACTCTCGAGCGCTGACGGGCGTCTAATTGCCCGTTCAGCCCTGCTGGAAGGGCAGGATCTGCCGCGCTTGGCCGGCTCCGTGGAACACCCCTTGGTGACGGCCTTCAAGCTGGCCGATGGCCAGCCGGCACGGGCGGTGGGTGTGGCCTTTACGCTCGATCCCGATCGTTTGGACCACGAGCAGTTTCCCCCGCAGCACCTGGTCCTGGTCGTGGCCCGGCAGACCAGCGAGCTGCAGCACCAACTGGCCCACATCCGTTATGTGCTGGTCGGGTCCCTGGTCAGCGTGGTGCTGCTGGTGTGCGTGGTGGGGAGCGTCACCATTGCCGCCGGGCTTAGGCCGCTGAACCACCTGGCCCGGCAGATCGAGCATATCGATCCCAATGACCTCAAGACCCGGGTCCACGCGGCGGTATTGCCTGGTGAGCTGGTGCCCATCGCCGACCGGCTCAACGACCTGCTGGCCCGTCTGGATCAGGCCTTTGAGCTGGAACGCGGCTTCACCGCCGATGTGGCCCATGAGCTGCGCACGCCCCTGGCCGGCCTGAGGTCCATCGCCGATGTGACCCTGTCGCGCCGGCGGCCGCCCCTGGAATATGCCGAAGCCATGGGCCAGACCCGGGACATTGTCAGTTCGATGCAGGCCATGGTGGACCAGCTCCTGATGCTCGCCCGCATGGACGCCGGACAGGTCAAGCTGACGCTTGAGCCCATCCTTTTGCGGAGCACCGTGGACGACGTCTGGGCATCCCAGGCCGACTTGGCCAACCCGCGCGGGCTGCACTACGAAGACAGCATCGCCGCTGAGGCGCAGTGCCTGGCAGACCCGGGGCTCTTGAACATCGTCCTGACCAACGTGCTGGCCAATGCCGCCGAGTACACCGATTTGCAGGGCCGGGTATCGGTGACGTCCCGCCTCACCGGGGGTTTCGTCCAGATCCAGGTCAGCACCACGGGTTGCCGCCTGAAGCCCGACGATCTGGGGCAGCTTTTTCGCCGGTTTTGGCGCGGCGACGCCTCGCGCTCGGCCACGGGCCGGCACAGCGGGCTGGGCCTGTCGCTGGCGCAGCGGGCCGTCCAGATGATGGGGGGAGACATTCACGCGACCCTCCAGCCCGAGAGTGTCTTGAACCTCGCCATCAGGCTGCCCGCCAACGCATCACTCCGCTCCTGAGGCCGCCCGGGAATCGGCTGATGAGGGCTGTCGCCCTGCCTGATCCGATCCGGATCACGGGATAACGCACCGGGCACCCGGGGGTCGCAATGCTTTGGGGCAGCCCGCTTCATCCTCATCATGCTCTCATGATCGAATTCGTAATATCCAGTTCAGAGCGGGTGGTTCTGCTTCCATTTTGGTCGTTGACCAAGGAGTGCCCCGTTGATGTCAAGCCATCGAAAGTTGATCCTTGTTGAAGCGCTGGTCGGACTGGCACTGGCGGCCCTGGCCATCCTATTCATGGTGAACAAGGCCCGGGCGCCTTCCCCATCATCCAGCGGGTCAGTCCATGCCGCGGACCATACAGCCGGGCAAGAGCCTGCCGGTTCAGCCGGTTCGGTCTCCACGGCCCGGCCGCTTCCGTCCGGTGACATCCCCGACAACGCGATTTTTGTGGTCTACCGCAGTCGCGGTGGCGGCTATACGCTGCAGTACATCGAGGGCTGGGTGGTCACGGAACTGCCCCGGGGCGGCGTCACCATCAGCGACAAGGACAGTTCCGTGAACGTCCGGCTGGAGCCCCTGCCGGGGGGCAACATCTTGGCCTATGTGCAACAGACCGACCTGCCCCATCTGCGCCAGGCGGTGGCATCGTTTGCGCCCAAGAACCTCGGTTCGGTTTCGGTGAACGGAAAACCCGTGGCCCATCTGACCTTCACCGGACTTTCCCCGCCGGACCCGGTCACGGGCAAGCGGCGCCGGGTCATGAGCGACCGGTACTACCTTGCGGGTTCTAGCAAGCTGGCCATCCTGACGCTGACCACGCCGGTCGGGGTGGACAACGTGGACGCCTTCAACCAGATCCTGCGGAGTTTTTCCTGGAGGTGATGTCTCATGCCACCGCGTTCAAATCACAGTGCGGTCATCGAGGTCAGCGACGTCTTTAAGATCTTCCACTGCCAGGGGGCCAGGCCGGCCAAGGATCGGGTCGAGACGGTTGCTCTGCGCGGCGTTTCGCTCAAGATCGAGGCGGGCGAGTTCCTGGCCATCGAAGGGCCATCGGGAAGCGGCAAGAGTACCCTGCTCAACCTGATGGGGGGGCTGGATACGCCCAGCGCCGGCGCGATCCGGATCAATGGTTCGGATATCGGCACGATGCCCGAGCGGGAACGGGCCTTGATCCGCCAGAAGCAGATCGGATTCGTCTTTCAGGACAACAATCTCATTCCTTTTCTCACGGCCCTGGAGAACGTTGCCCTGCCCCTGCGTCTGGCGGGGGCTTTATCCCCCCGGCAGCGGGCGCTGGAGCTGCTGGAGAGGCTGCATCTGGGAGGCCGGCTGCAACACAGGCCCTCCCAGTTGTCGGGAGGAGAAGCCCAGCGGACAGGCATCGCCTGCGCCCTGGCCAACCACCCGTCGGTGGTCCTGGCTGACGAACTGACGGGAGAGCTTGATTCCACCACCGGGGCTCAGCTCATGGAACTGATGCGAACGATCCACCGGGAGGAGGGCACGACGCTTGTCATCGTGACGCACAACCAGGCGGTGGCTTCGTTTGCCTCACGGCGCATCCACCTGAAGGACGGGCTGGTGCAATCCGAGGAGGGGGGCGATCATGCCTGAGCCAGTCTTGCGGGCCGAGAACCTGATCAAGCGCTACCGGCGAGGCACCCAGATCGTCCGTGCCCTCGACGATGTCTCGCTGACCGTGGGGAAGGCCCAGACCGTGGCCCTGATGGGGCCATCCGGGTCCGGCAAGTCGACCTTGCTGATGATCCTGGGCGCCCTGGACAGACCGGACAACGGGACCCTCTACATCAGGGGTAAAAACGCGGCAGACCTCTCTTATGAGGATCTGGTCGAAATCCACCGCAGCACGATCGGCTTCATCTTCCAGGACGATCATCTGCTGCCGGCACTCTCCCTACGCGACAACGTCGCCTTGCCCCTGGCGTTGGCCGGGATCAAGGGGCCAGAACTGGAACAGCGCGCTGGCCAGTTGCTTGATGCGCTGGGGCTGGGGAACAAGCTTGATGCCCTGGCCGGCGAGCTCTCCGGCGGACAACGCCAGCGGGCCAACATCGCCCGGGCTCTGGCCAACGATCCGGATGTGGTCCTGGCCGATGAGCCGACCGGCAGCCTGGATACCCAGACCGCCCGGCAGGTCATGGACCTTCTGCTGGACCAGGCGCAAGCACGCAAGACCGCGGTCGTCATGGTGACCCATGATGCCGGGACGGCCCAGCTCATGGGGCGGATCCTGAACTTGAAGGACGGCAAGCTGGCCGGGCAGGCGGGAAAGGCGTAGATCATGAACGGTGTCGCCCCCTACGCCCGGGCCCTGATCGCGCGGAATCCGCGGCGCATCCTGGTCTATCTCTTGGGCCTTACGTTGGCCGTCGGCCTCTTGAGCAGCGTGCTTTACTTTGTGGACGGTTCGGCCCATCACATGATGGCGACGGCCTTGAAGAGCCTGCCCGTGGACATGCAGGTGGTGGCAACCGACCCCCAGGTGGATCTTGGCCCGTTGCAGTCCTTCATATCCCGGCTTCCCCACGTGCGGGGGGTGGCCCGGTTCGATCTGGCAACCTTTGCCGCCAGCGAACTCGTGCAGGGCGACCGCCGGACGACCACGACATCAGGGGCACTGATCGCCGTCAGGCCGCGGTACCGCTTGTTGTTCTCGTCCCTGCGCGTGGTGCAGGGTGGCTTTGATCCGCGGGGGATCATGATCAGCAAGGACCTGGCGACCAACCTGGGCGCCCGTCCCGGCGACACCCTGACGCTCCGCTTCCGGGCTCCGGTCCAGCCCGTTGCGATGAAAGTGACCGGCATTGTCGATTTGACGGGGTCGGACCTTCTCTTTGCCCCGACGGATCCGGCGCACCGGGCCGGCGCGTTCAATCCTCCGGCCAACGTGGCCATCATGGATCTGGGGACCTTCCGGCGGGAGCTTGAGCCGTCCCTGGCCCACCTGTCCGGGGACAATTCCTCCACCCCCGGAATCGTAAGTTCCTCCCAGCCCGCGGTCAGCCGGCAGATCCACGTGAGCGTGGACCGCAGTGCCCTGCCACTGGACCCGGGCACAGCGGAATTCATGACCACCGTGCTCGCCAGGTCGATTGAGAAGAAGGTGCCGGGCCGGGTGGTCGTCCTCAACAACATGTATGCGACCCTGGCCCAGGTCGGCAACGATCTGCTCTGGGCGCAGATCATCCTTCTCTTCCTGGCCGTCCCGGGCATTGTCCTGGCGGGATACCTCTCGCGTTACGCGGCCGGCACATGGATCGAAGCCCAGCGCTGCGAGCTGGCCCTGCTGCGGGCCCGCGGGGCCACGCCAAGCCAAATCGTGGCGATCGTGGCGGCGGTCAGCTTGGCCACGGCGCTGGGCGGCGCCGTACTGGGGCTGGCCATCGGCCTGCTGACCAACCTCTTGCTGCTGGGCGCCCAGATCCTCCGGCCCGGCAACCTGGGCCTCTTGATCAACTCCGGGCTCATTGCCCTGGTGGCCGGAGTCATGCTGGCCGCGACCGCCACCTTCATACCCCTGCGGGCCCTGTACCAGGAGGAGATCCGTTCCGGCCGGCAGAGCGTCAGACGCAGTTCGGCCAGGCCATTATGGCACAGGCTCTATCTGGACTTCCTGATGTTCGCCGCCGGGGCCGTCGTGCTGTGGCTGACCCAGCGCAACGGTTTTGCGCCCGTCGTCGGTGGGGAAGGGCAGGTAACGCTCTCCCTGTCCATCTTTACCTTCCTGGCCCCGCTCCTGATCTGGGTGGGTGCGGTGCTGATCCTGGCCAGGCTGGGTCATGGCCTGGTCACGTACGGGACCCGCCTGTTCCGGGGCATCCTCCAAACGGTTTTCAAGGATACGGGCGTTTACATCGCCCGAAGCATCAGCCGCAGATCCCAACCCCTGGTGCAGCCGGCTCTGATCATCGCCCTGGCTCTGTCGTTTGGCATCGGCCTGGGAATCTTCGGTCAGACCTACCGCCATCAGCAGCTCGTGGATGCCCGGCTCACCCTGGGCGCCGACGTGGTGGCCACACCGCAGAAGGGCCATGCCCGGACCGCCGCCTTCGCCCGGCAGCTTTCCGCCATTCCGGGGGTCGCCAGCGTGAGCCCATTCACTCATGCACAGGCCTACGTGGGCACGGAAATCCAGGACATCTTTGGAATTGATCCCAAGACCTTCCTGGATACAACCCATCTGGCCGACACCTTCTTCGTCGGGCAGACCGCCTCCCAGGCCATCTCCCAGCTCGCCGCCACGCGGAACGGGATCCTCATTTCCCCCGAGATGGCCCAGGATTACAACATCGCCCAGGGCGACACAGTCAAAATACGCCTGCTTGACCAGAGCACGAACACCTACCACACCACGCCCTTCCAGGTAATCGGCGCCGTCCAGGAGTTCTCCACCGCGCCCAAGGATGCGTTTCTGGTGGTCAATCGGGATTTCCTGGACCAGCAGATCGGCTCCCCGGATGCTTCCCTGTTCCTGATCCGCACCGACCGGCCTCCCCGGCAGGTCGCCGCCGCCATCGCCACGAAGTTCGGCCCCCACGGGCTGAGTGTGCAATCCATCCATGAAGTGGCGGTCCAGCTCGCCACCTCGATCACCTCCATCAATCTGACCGATCTCTTGCGGCTGGAATGGGCCTATATCATCCTCATCACCTCTCTGGGGATGATGATCTTCTTGCTGGGAATATTCGGCGAACGGCGCCGTGAGTATGCGGTCCTGGAGGCCCTGGGCGCCAGCCGGGCCCAGGTCAGGAGCTTTCTCATCGCCGAGGCCGGCCTCGGCGGATTAATCGGCTTGAGCATAGGCGTGATCGTCGGCTTCCCGCTGGGACAGGTGTTTGTATCCGTCCTGACCGCCCTCTTCGACCCGCCGCCGAGCCACCCTTACATTCCCTGGGTGGATCTCAGCGTGCTGCTGGGTTTGAGCATCCTGGGCATCCTGGCCGGCATGGCTTTGGTGGCCATCCGGCTCAAGCGCTTGCAGCCGGCCCAGCTTCTACGGGAACTTTGACCCCATGGTCAGACCCTCATCAAGCGATCACCGTACCCTTAAGCCCAGCGCAAAACGCAGCGTGAAAGCCGAGAGGTGGACCAGAAGGCATAATGGACCGGCCAATGACCGGAATAAGCACCTCCCTGGGGCCGCTGATTCACCGGCTCCAGTGGAGGTGTTGGTCTATGGGCTTTGCACACCAGCGCACCGGCCAGGATCGGGTTATATCGCCGGTTCCCCATCATTCTCATCATGCTCTCATGATCCGATTCGTATCATCCGAACGATACCGGATTGTTTCCCGCACGTTGCGGGCGATGGAAGCACTGCTGATCTGAAAGTGGTGAGACATGCGAACCCATGTGGAATGGCTGCGAATCCCGGCCCTGTTGTATCTCGTCGGGCTGATGGGCGGCCTCATTATTCCGGGCCGCCCGGTGTTGGCCGCACCAACCCACGCACCGACGCAGCACGTGGTGCTGGTGGACCCCGGACATGGTGGCGATGATCCCGGCACGATCGGGGTCACGGGAGACAAGGAAAAAGACATCACCCTCGCCGTTGGCCGCCGCTTGGCCGAGTGCCTCAGGCGCCAGGGGCTCAGGACCGCCATGACCCGGTCCGCGGACCGCACGGTGGATCTGGAGGCCCGGCCGGCCCTGGCCAATCGCCTGCACGCGGCTCTCCTGGTCAGCATCCACGCCAATTCCAACCCCGATCATGGCATCCATGGCTTTACGGTCTACGTGGCTCCCCATGCCTCCCTGCGGTCGCGGACCATCGCGCGGGCCGAGGTGGGCGCCCTGAAAGCGGCGGGCTTTGCCAGCCGGGGGATCCAAGAATGCCCCTACCGCGTACTGGTGGACAGCCGGGGTCCGGCCACCCTGATCGAACTGGGATTCCTGAGCAACCCCCCGGAAAACGCCCGCCTGTGCGATCCCAGGGAACAAGATCGCTACGCCCGGGCGATCAGCCGGGGCATCATCGAAGGGTTAAGTCGCTGACCCCCCCCCGGAAATCCCCGGAATAGCCCGGAATTCCAGAAGCCACCTGGAATTCCCGGAGCCCTCCGGAATCCCCTTTCCGGGGGCCCGGGGAGGGTGGCAAGCTGACCAATGGCCCGCAGCCAAGCTAGCGAAGCGTCGGCGATGGATGCCGGCGCTCAACGTCCTGCCCAACGTACCCATGCCCGCGAAAGGATCGACTCATGAATGAAGCACCTGGCGTCAAGCGCCGTCCTTCGGCCCAGAACCAGCCTATGGCCTCGGCCAGCGCACCTTCTTCTTCGGAAACTGTCCGGCGGATGCTCAACAAGGTGCCCGAGGTCACCATCTTCTTCTGGATCATCAAGATTCTGGCGACCACGGTGGGCGAGACGGCCGCGGACCTGCTGAGCGAAACCTTAGGCCTGGGCGAAGCATACACCGGTCTGGTCATGGCGGCCGTGCTGCTGATCGTGTTGTACTTCCAGTTCAAGGCCCGCAAGTATGTTCCCGGGTACTACTGGCTGGCGGTAGTCCTGCTCAGCGTGGTCGGCACGCTCATCAGTGACAACCTGGTGGACAACCTGGGCGTGCCATTGACGGTGACCACCACGGTCTTCGCGATTGCCTTGGCGGTGAGTTTCATCCTTTGGTACGCCTATGAGAAGACGCTGTCCATCCACACCATCTTTACCACCCGGCGGGAAACGTTTTACTGGCTGGCGATCTTGTTCACTTTTGCCTTGGGGACTTCCGGCGGCGACTTGCTGGCCGAACGCCTGAACTGGGGCTACCTGAATTCGGCGTTCCTGTTCGCCGGGGGAATCGCGCTCATCACGGTCGCCTATTACCGCCTCAAACTCAACGCCGTGGCCGCCTTCTGGAGCGCCTACATATTGACCCGTCCGCTCGGGGCGTCGATGGGCGACCTGATGTCGCAACCGCACGACCTGGGAGGCCTGGCCCTGGGTACGGTCGGAACCAGCGTCCTGTTCCTGACCGCCATCCTGGTCCTGGTGGTTTATTTGACCAAGACCGGCATCGACCAGAGCCCAGCCCCCGACGGAGTGGTGCTGGTTCCGGTGGAGGAGGTTCAAAGCGAACGCGTGTCCGCCCGCGACGTCTGAACCGCGCATGAGAATTTAAGCGACGCCATAAGCGGTGGCCGGGCGCCAGGGTGGGTGCGTCCTGCGGTCGACACGGCGCCTCTGCGTTGTCCGCATCCGCAGGGATTCGCTGCAAGGAGCGATATATGCACTGGTGGCAAGCCATAATCCTGGGCCTTGTGGAGGGCCTGACTGAGTACGTACCGGTCAGTTCCGCCGGACACGTGCTCTTGGCCCAGTTCGCCATGGGCATGGACACCACCCACGCCGCCGAGCAGGCCGCCAAGGCTTACGCGATCTTCCTGCAGGCGGGGGCCATCGTCGCGGTAGTGGGGCTCTATTGGCGGCGGATCCGGCAGATGCTGGCCGGCCTGATGGGCAAGGACCGCCAGGGGTTGCATCTGGCCATCTGCATCCTCGTGGCGTTTCTGCCCGCGGCCGTCATCGGATTGCTCATCGAGCACTGGATGAAGGAGCATCTGTTCAGGCTCTGGCCCCTGGTCGGCGCCTGGGGCGTGGGCGGCCTGGTCATCCTGGCCGTCGCCTGGCATCGGCACCGTAAGGGTGAAAAGCCCACCACCGGCTTTGCCATGACGGCCTTGACCTGGAAGATGGCCCTGGTCATCGGCCTGGCCCAGTGCCTGTCCATGTGGCCGGGCACCAGCCGCAGCCTGGTGACCATCATCGCGGGCGTGCTGGTGGGGATGAGCTTACCGGCGGCCGTCGAGTTCAGCTTCCTGCTGGGCGTGATCACCCTGGGGGCAGCCTCCGGCTACGAAGGTTTGAAACATCATCAGATCCTGTTGCATGCCTATGGCCCGCTCACGATGGCCATCGGGTTCGTGTTCGCCTGGATTGCCGCGGTGATCTCGGTCAAATGGATGGTGGCCTACCTTAACCGCCACGGCTTGGCCATCTTCGGCTACTACCGCGTGGCCCTGGCCCTGACCGTGGCGATCCTGATCCTCACCGGGGTGCTGGCCATCACCTGACCCCCCCCGGAAATGCCCCGCAAACGCCCCCGAATGGCCCAGGGATGGCCCTTGAAAACAGGCCCTCGGAAATCGGCGAACGGGTTCCGGCATCGAAGACGGGATAGTCCAGACGGCTCCCGGGAACTGAGAAACTTAATGGAAGATCAACGTCCCATGATGCGGCTGGTTCTGATCGGCGATATCCACGCCTATCGGCGTTTCATGCCCCCCGGCCTGCTGCTGGGCAAGCGCCTGCTGGGCGTGACCACGGTGTGGATGTGGCGCCAGTTCCTGTTTGACCAGCGCCTGCTGCTCCCTGTGCTGACCCATGCCGCGGGGTTGCAGCCGGACTGGGTGCTCTTTTGCGGGGATGTCAGCAACACCGCCTTACCCGGAGAATTTGCCGATGTGCGCCAAGCCTTGGACGACACCCTGGCTGGGATACCGGCCCTGATCGTACCGGGCAATCACGACCGGTACACACGGCGCTCGCGGCACAGGCGTGCCCTGGAAAGGCACTTGGGCGCTTATGTCCCGGGACAGTTCCCCTGCTTTCGGCACCTGCAAGGCCGCTGGCACCTCCTGGCCCTCGATGCGGCCGTGCCCTACCTTGCTTCCGCCAGCGGCCGGCTGGGGCAGGATCAGGTGGAGGCGATTTCACGCCAGATCGCCGGTCTGACGGCCGACGACGGCCTGATCGTGCTGTGCCACTATCCCATTTTCTACCCGCCGGGTACGTATCATCGGCCGGGGCACAGCCTCCTGGATAAAGAGGATCTGATCGCCCTCCTGCGTGCCTGCCCGGCCCGCACCTTGTACCTGCACGGCCATGTCCACGTGCCGTGGCGGTTCACCCTGGCCGAGCCGGGTCTGGAACACATCACGCTCATCAACGCCGGGGCACCCACCTGCCGCACGCGGCGCCATCGCTTCGGGCAGGGCTTCTGGCAGATCGATCTGCCGGAAAACCCGCAGGCCACCGTGAGGTTGTTGCGGCATGTGCCGTACGCAGAACCGATGAGTGCAAATAACAGCTCTTCGCGGACAGTCCCGGGAGCCCCCGGAAGGGTAATTCCGGGAGCGGGGGCGGGGGCGATTCCGGAAGCCCTCGGCCGGGGAATTCCGGGAGCCCCCGGAAGGGAGATCCCGGGGGCGGGGGTGGGGGTAGGGGTGATTCCGGGGGCGACGGGTGCCTGGGGTGTGGAGCACACATTATTGGACGGTGTCCGGCGCAAGGTACCATCAGGTTGCCTGATTCTTCAAGGTTCGCCATCATGACTCACGCCGCTACGGATAATCCCCGCGCACCGCTCAAATCCTTCAGTTGGTATCGGGCCGCCTGGCTCATCGGCCTGACCGCGGTGGCCGTAGCCCTGCTCCTGCCCTTTGACGGAGTCATCAGCCATATCGCCCGGGGCGTGCCCCTGCACGGGGATGTGCGGCGCACGCTGGAAACACTCCAGCAATGGGGGGACTTCTCGTCGCTGATCCTGGTCACCGTCTTCATGGGCCTGCTGGACGACGGGCGGCGGCACCGTTTGTGGGATCTCTGGGCCGCCATGGGCCTGGCCTTCCTGGGCTGCTTGGTGATCATGAGCCTGCTGGGCCGGCCCCGGCCCGAGGCCGCCAACGACCCCTGGGGTTTCGTCCTGCCCTGGCAGACTTATCACTTCCAGGATGGCATGGTGACGCACGCCTGGGATTTGTTCCGGCACGCTAACTCGCGGCTGTGGTCCATGCCCTCGCGACACACCATGGCGGCGGTGGTACTTTCGGTCTTCCTCACCATCGTGTATCCGCGGTTAAAGCCTCTGGCCATCATCATGGTGATCGTGGTGGGCGTGACGCGGGTGCTCCTGGGCGCCCATTACCCGACCGATGTGCTCGTAGGCGCGCTATTGGGGTATTTGGTCGCACGCCCCCTCGTGCCCAGCCAGGCGGCCAGTGGTCTGATGGTCAAAAGACGCAAGCACCCCCGGCCAGACTTGAAGGTCGGCCCAGCCGACTGACGGTACGCCCGCGTTTGATTGTCAGAAGTCTCTGATGGGTATCCCCGCACTGGGCGGATGCGATCCGGGAATTCCGGGGGCAGACCTGCCTTGCCCCGCAAAGCGCGGGATAAAGCTTGTTCGCCGTCAGCGCGCGCTACGATGAATCTCGTGAGCGATGTTCGGCCATGAGCGAGGCTGCGATTGTCCCATCCCGAACCATCTGGAGCCGCCTGGGCTGGGTATGGGTCTATGCCATTGCCATGGGGCTGCTGGAGGCCATCTGCGTGATCTACTTGCGGCGGCAGCTTCCTCCTGAGGCTGTCAGCACCGGCCTTTGGGCGGCACCCTTGCAGCGCGTCCCCATCGAACTGATCCGCGAGGCCTGCACCCTGGTGATGTTGCTGGCCGTGGCCTGGCTGGCGGGCTTCAACGTCCGTTCGCGCTGGGCGTATTTCTTCTTCGCCTTCGGCGTGTGGGACATACTCTACTACGTGGGCCTGAAGTGGCTGGCCGGCTGGCCGGCGTCCTGGCTGACCTGGGATTGCCTGTTTCTGATCCCCGTGCCCTGGTACGGTCCCGTGCTGGCCCCCGTGCTGGGCAGTGCCTATCTCGTTCTGGCCGCCGTGGCGGTGCTGGGGTCGGAACAGCGGGCCACGCCGGCCCGCCTGGGCATGCTCGTGCCATCACAGTTGTTGACCCTCGGCGTGTGGATCTGGTCCTTTGTGAAAAACACCCACGCGATCAGCACCAGGGGCTTTCAGGGCATGACGTATTCATGGTCGTTGTTTGCTTTGGGGCTCCTGGTGGGTGTAAGCGGCCTGCTGATCTCCGTCAACGGTGCCCGGCAGGCCCGGGCACGATCGGCATGAAAGGGTGGCTGATCCGCCCTTGGGGATATCGGCCTGGGCCGTCCCCCTTGGAAAGGCGGGACCGCCCGGGGCCGTGCCATGGCCTTTCTGTGGCGCCGGCCGTCCGGGCCCGGTCGGCTTTTGGTGGCACGGCATCCACAGGGAGTCGCGTAGCGGACATCATGAGCATGCTGGAACGCCTGCCCAACCTGGTCGGTCAGCTCGGCCATTGGGGTTACCTCATTGTCTTTCTGGGCGCGATGCTGGAGTCCGCGGGGCTCTTGGGCATGATCGTGCCGGGTGAGACGCTCATGTTGTTGGGCGGGTTCCTGGCCGCACAAGGGGTGCTGGAGGTTGGCAGCCTGATCGCGGTGGCCGCGGTGGGGGCCATCATCGGCGACAGCATTGGCTATGAAGTGGGCCGGCACTTTGGTCGGCCCTGGCTTTTGAACCGGGCACGCTGGACCGGGCTGCGAGAACGGCATTTTCAGCGGGTGGACCGCTTCTTCGCGGCCCACGGTGGCAAGACGGTCCTGGTGGGACGCTTCATCGGCATCCTTCGGGTGCTGGTCCCCTATGTGGCCGGATCCGCACGAATGCGCTACGGCCGTTTCCTGATCTACAACGTCTTAGGAGCCGGGCTGTGGTCGATGGCCTTTGTCCTGCTGGGCTACTGTGCGGGCAAAAGTTGGCAGGTCGTGGCGCATTGGGTGGGCAGCGCCAGCGCCATCCTCGGCGCCTTACTGCTCCTGTTTATGGTCCTGGCGGGGCTGTGGTTCTGGGTGATCCGGCATGAAGCCGCCATCAGACAACGCTGGGTGAACTTCTATAACACACCACGTATCCTCGCCGTCCGCAGGCGCTACACGCCCTTGGTCGCGTTCCTCCAAGCCCGGCTCTCACCCAGCGGCTATCTGGGTTTGCGCCTGACGGTGGGCGTCCTGGTGATGATCCTGGCTGGCTGGTTGTTCGCAGGCATCGTTGAGGATGTGTTGACCGGTGATCCCCTGACGGTTCTGGATCACCAGGTGGCGGTCTGGCTGCATGACCACGCCACGCCATCGCTGACCGCGGTCATCAAGGGCATCACCGTTCTGGGGTCCGCCGCCTGGGTCGGACCCGCCACCGCCATCTTGATCTTGGTGCTGGCGGTGCGCCGGCAATGGTATCGCCTGTTGGCACTGGTATTGATCGTACCGGGGGGAACGCTGCTCAACGTTCTGCTCAAGAACGTGTTCCGCCGACCGCGGCCGGTCTTCAAGCATCCTTTCGTAACCCTGAGCACGTACAGTCTTCCCAGCGGCCATGCCATCGCCGCGATGCTCCTCTATGGTTTCCTTGCCTTCCTTGTCGTCCAGGCGGTCCATGGCTGGCGCTGGCGGGTGCTGGTGGTATTGGCCGCCGGCCTGCTGACCGTGCTGGTGGATTTCAGCCGCATTTATCTGGGGGTTCATTACCTGAGCGACGTTCTGGCGGCGGACGCGGTGGGCCTGGCCTGGCTGGCACTGGTCTTGACCGGTGTGAACACCTGGCGGTATGGCCGGCTGGCCCTGAGAAAGCGCCAGCCTCCGCCCCTCAGCGGAACGGCCCAATGACGCACGTGCACCGTTAGCAGCCGATGGGCGGGATGCGGCCAACCCTTCAGTGATTGCCTCTGGAGGAACGCCGGTATCCACGGCTGGGGCCGGAAGAAGCTTGCGGTATAGGACGATCATCGGCCGACGCCTCCGTTGTTTTCGGCGTGGGCGGGTTCAACCGTCGGACCGAGCGAGCTTGCCAGCCCTTCTCACTCTGAACGAGTTCGTAGGACACGGACTCCCCGTCCTTGAGCTCGCGGAATCCATCCCCGACGATCTGCGTGAAGTGAACGAAGACATCCTGGCCGTCTGGGCCAATAATGAAGCCGAATCCCTTCTTGGGATCGAACCACTTCGTGATCCCTGAGGTTGGCATAATGATTTCTCCGAACTTCAGCCCGGCCGTGCGTCCCTCTGGAGGGTACAGTGGCATACCGCAAATGATGTGCCCACCGAACATCGATTATAGGAGACAGAGGTCGATTTTGGGTAGGGCAATGTCGGTACATGTGAAAGAGATCACTTGCCCTCGAAAATCGAGCGGTGGTGGCCAGAATCGCCCGGGATGTCTCCAGTTACCGCGATAGCCATCAGGACATTCAGACCTCATCCGATCCTCCATGCTATCGCGAGCCCCACGCCGGCCTGCACAGCGATTGGATCATGAATCGTGACGGCGCAGCGGCGGTATGAGCCGGTGTGAGCCATCGATCCGAACCGGTTCCGCGGACCGGTGCGGGACCTCCCCGAGACGTCAGGAACGTGGTTCCACGTCGATCCGCACAAGCGTCGGCTACACGCCGGCGCATGGTGGGGAATCAGGCCGCATGGCCGACGGCGAGTGAAAAACAGCGAAGATTGCCGGCTGGCAAAGTCGTAAGCGCGTGTGGCACCCGTACCTGCGCCCGGCAATTCCCTGCAATCTCCGGCAGCCATCGGCAACCGCCGGCAAGCATCTCTGTACCCGTCATCCCATCCGATCCCCGGCAGTGGTGGGTGCGCAAGTCCAGCGGTTGGCTGAGGTGGGACAAGGACCAGGTGGAGCAGAAGTTGCGCCAGGAGATCCGGCCGGATGTGCTGGCCCAGGCCCGGCGGGCGGGGTGGGATGCCACCTTGGACTGTGCTGCGCGGGCCCGGCTGCAGGAGGCCCTGCGCAAAGCCCTGGAAGTGCCCGACCTGAGCGTGAAGGTCCAGTGGCGGTAGGAGTCCGCCCAGG
>JAJXSS010000041.1 GCA_021784455.1 Planctomycetota bacterium | reverse complement strand
GATCGTGCTGCACCATGGCCTGCTGGAACTGGCCCGGACTCCCGTCCTGGCCCCCACCTGGCGCAGCGGCCTGACCGATGTCCTGGCCATCCTGGCAGAGGAACTGGGCATTGCCCGGCAGGCGGCCAGCGACGACCGGGCCCGGGCGGCCGCGGCCGGGGAACTGGCCGACGCCATCGGGCCTCTGCGGCGGCGTCTGGCCCAGGGGCCCGCCACTTACAGCGCCGCCCTGAACGCCGCCCGGGAACTGCTGACCTGGACGCAGACCCGGGCCCCGGCCATTCAGGGCCTGGAAGAAGCGGAATACTGGGTTCAGGCTCTGACCGCTCAGGCCGAGGCGCTCCAGGCCGAGGTGCTGGCCCGCGCCCCCTGGCTGGGCGACGATGCGATCCGGACGGCCCTGGCTCAGGCCTCCGCGGATGCCCTGGCCGCCTTCCTCGACACGGTGCCCACGCTGAGCGAACTGGCCACCCTGGAGACCCGGTTCCAGCAGCGCTGGCCGCGGGCTGCCTCGGGCAACGGCTCGCCCGCCACCGCTCTGGCCACCCTCCGGCCCGTTCTGGAACCGTACATTCATCACGCCAGCGAACAGGCCGCGGTCCTCATCAGCCGCCTCGAAGAGCTGGCCCAGCAGGCCCAGGAGATGTCGGATGTCGATTTCGCGTTCCTCTACGACCGCACCCACAAACTGCTGACCATCGGCTACAGCCTCGAGGAGCGTCGTCCCGACCCGGGCACCTACGACCTCCTGGCATCGGAGGCCCGCCTGGCCAGCTACATCGCCGTGGCCCAGAACAAGCTGCCGCTGGAGCACTGGTTCCTGCTGGGACGCCAGCCCACGGCCGGCCGGGGGCCCCTGACCCTGATGTCGTGGAGCGGCTCGATGTTCGAATACCTGATGCCGCTCTTGTTCATGCCTTCCTATGAGAGCTCCATGCTGCACGACATCTGTGCCAATGCCGTCCGCCGGCAGGTGCAGTACGGCCGCAAGCTCGGTGTGCCCTGGGGGATCAGCGAGTCGTGCTACAACCAGATGGATGCCGGCTACAACTACCAGTATCGGGCCTTTGGCGTGCCCGATCTGGGGCTCAAACGCGGGCTGGAAGACGATGTGGTGGTCGCCCCCTATGCCTCGGTGCTGGCCCTGATGGTGTTGCCCCAAGAGGCCGTGGCCAACCTGCAGCGCCTGGCCGGGCTGGGGCTGGTGGGGCGCTATGGCCTGTTCGAGGCCGTGGACGACACCCCCGGCCGGGTGCCGGCGGGCAAGAACAGCGCCATCGTCAAGTGCTTCATGGCCCATCACAGCGGCATGGCCTTTCTGGCTCTGACCCACCTGCTTCAAAACCGGCCCATGCAGCGGCGCTTCCTGGCCGACCCTGAGCTTCGGGCCAACATCGTGCTCCTGCAGGAGCGCGTGCCCGTGCTCAAGGGCACCGAGCACCGCCGCAGCTCCGCCGGGCTGCCGCACGAGGCCTTCGAGCGCCCCGAGGTCACCCAGTCGCCCATGCGCGTGCTGACCGATCCGGCCACGCCGGTGCCCCAGGTCCACCTGCTGGGCAACGGCCGCTACGAGACCATGGTGACGGCTGCCGGCGGCGGTTACAGCCGCTGGAACAACCTGGCCCTGACCCGCTTCCGCCAGGACGCCACCCGCGACTGCTGGGGTTCCTTCCTCTTCGTGTACGATCTGGACAAGCCCAGCCTCTGGTGCCCCGCCGCCCAGCCGCTGTGCCGCAAGCTGGACCGCTACGAGGTCGTCTTCTCCCAGGGCCGGGCCGAATTCAAGGCCGCTCACCAGGGGCTGCAGGCCCACCTGCAGATCGCCGTCTCGCCCGAGGACGACATTGAGCTGCGCCGCCTGACCCTGACCAATCCCGGCGCCAAACGCCGCAGCGTGGAATTGACCACGTACGCGGAGGTGGTGCTGGCCGATCCACGCGCCGAGGCCGCTCACCCGGCGTTTGAGAACCTGTTTGTCGAAACCCAGAGTGTGCCGGATCACTCCGCGGTGTTCTGCACGCGCCGCCCCCGCGCCAGCGAGGAGGTGCCCCCCTGGATGTTCCAGGCCATGGTCATGCATCGCAGCGGCACCGGCCCCATCGCCGCCCGGGCCTCGGCGGGCGAAGCTTCCGTGGAAACCAGTCGCGAACAGTTCCTGGGCCGCGGCCGGGGTCCCGCGCAGGCGGCCGCCTTTGATCAGCCCGGCCCGCTCTCCAACACGGTCGGAGCCGTGCTCGACCCCATCGTGGCCCTGCGCCGGCGCATCGTGCTGGATCCCGGCGAATCCCGCACCGTGGATGTGGTCATGGGCGCGGCCGACAACCGCGACCAGGCCATGCTCCTGGTGGAACGCTATCACGACCGCCGCCTGGCGGACCGCCTGTTCGACCTGGCTTGGACCCAGAGCCAGGTGCTGCTGCACCAGTTACGCATGACCGAAACCGACGCCCTCCACTACAGCACCCTGGCGGCCTCGGTCCTCTTCCCCGACCCCGCCCTGCGGGCCCAGCCCAGCCTCATCGCCCGCAACAAGAAGGGCCAGTCGGCGCTGTGGAGCTACGGCATCTCCGGCGACCTGCCCATCGTGCTGGTGCATCTGACCGATCCCAACGGCGCCGCTCTGGCCGAGGATGCCGTGCGCGCCCACGCGTACTGGCGGCACAAGGGCCTGAAGGTGGATCTGGTCATCTGGTGCGATGCCTTCAGCGGCTACCGCCAGGCGCTGCTGGACCAGGTGATCGGCGATGTCAACGCCACCGGTCAGGGCAAGCTGCTGGATCAGGCCGGCGGCATCTTCGTGCGCAGCACCGAGCAGATCCCCGAGGAGGACCGCCTGCTGCTGCAGGCCGTGGCCCGGGTGGTGCTCAGCGATCGTGCCGGCACCCTGACCGAGCAACTGGCCCGCCGCCGCCGCGCCGAGCGCCGCCCACCCCTCTTCAAGCCGACCCGGGCCGCCGAATTGCCCCATCCCGACGAATGGGTCCTGCCTCCGCGGCAACTGGAACACTTCAACGGCCTGGGCGGGTTTACCCCCGACGGCCGCGAGTACGTCATTCAACTCCAGCCCGGGCAATCCACCCCGGCCCCGTGGATCAACGTGCTGTCCAATGCGGAGTTCGGCGCCATCGTCAGTGAGACCGGCGGGGGCTATTCGTGGTTCCTCAACGCCCACGAGTTCCGGCTGACCCCTTGGCACAACGACCCGGTCAGCGATCCACCCGGCGAAGCCTTCTACCTCCGCGATGAGGAATCCGGCGCCCTCTGGTCGCCCACGCCGGCGCCGGCCCGTGGGCCCACCCCCTACGTCTGTCGCCACGGACTGGGCTACAGCGCCTTTGAGCACACGCAGAATGGCGTCTTCAGTGAGCTGATGACGTTTGTGGCCCTGGATGCCCCGGTGCGGCTGTGGGTCTGCACGCTGCGCAACACGTCCGACCGCACCCGCCGGTTGTCCGTTACCGGTTACGTGGAATGGCTGCTGGGCGAGTTGCGCGACCGTACCGCGGCCCACGTGGTCACCCGCCTGGACCCCCAGTCCGGGGCCGTGCTGGCCGCCAACGCCTACGCCCACGATTTCGCCGGCAAGGTCGCCTTTTTCCAGTGCAGCCTGGCGGACCGGACCCACACCGCCGATCGCACCGAATTCATCGGCCGCAATGGCTGCCTCAGCGCCCCGGCCGCCCTGACCCGCCAGGGTCTGTCGGACCGGGTGGGGGCCGCCGCGGATCCCTGTGCCGCCATCCAGGGCTACCTCGAACTGCACGCCGGCCAGGAGCAGCAGGTGGTCTTCATCCTGGGCGCGGCCCACAATGAGGGCCACGCCCGCGAACTCCTGCGCCGCTTTTCCGGGCCCGGCGGGGCCCGCCAGGCTCTCGAGGCGGTCTGGTACTTCTGGAAGCACACCCTGGGCGGTGTCTACGTGGAAACGCCCGATGGGGCCCTCAACCACCTGGCCAACCACTGGCTGCTCTACCAGACTCTGGCCTGCCGCTACTGGGGCCGCAGCGGCTTTTACCAGTCCGGCGGCGCCTTCGGATTCCGCGATCAGCTCCAGGATGCCATGGCCTTCGTCCACGAATGCCCCTGGCTGCTGCGCCAGCACCTCGTCGCCGCCGCCGGCCGCCAGTTCCGCGAGGGCGATGTGCAGCACTGGTGGCACCCGCCCACCGGCCGCGGCGTACGCACCCACTTTTCCGACGATTCCCTCTGGCTGCCCCTGGCCGCCTGCCGCTACGTCGGCGCCACGGGCGATACGGGCGTGCTGGATGAGCAGGTCGCCTTCCTCGAAGGCCGCCCCCTGCAGCCCCACGAGGAATCCTCCTACGACCTGCCGGCCGTCAGCGACCAGCGGGCCTCGATCTATGAACACTGCCTGCGGGCCATGCGCCGGGCGGTCAAGAAAGCCGGCCCCCACGGTCTGCCCCTGATGGGTTGCGGCGACTGGAATGATGGCATGAACCGTGTGGGGCTCCAGGGCCAGGGCGAAAGCATCTGGCTGGCCTTCTTCCTCCAGCACGTGCTGCGCGAGTTCGCCACCCTGGCCCAGCACCGCCAGGATCAGGCCGTGGCCCAGGAATGCCTCCAGGCCGCGGAAAAGCTGCGGCAGGCGGTCGAGGCCCACGCCTGGGATGGCCAGTGGTACCGCCGGGCCTATTTCGATGATGGCACGCCGCTGGGCTCCAAGGATAGCGACGAATGCCAGATCGATGTGCTGCCCCAGGCCTGGGCCGCCCTCAGCCGCGGTGGGTCGCCCGAGCGCACCCGGACCGCCCTGGCCTCCGTGCTGCGCCACCTGGTGGACCGCGACCTCAACCTGATCCACCTCTTCTGGCCGCCTTTCGATAAGACCACCCACGATCCGGGCTACATCCGCGGCTATGTGCCGGGGGTGCGCGAAAACGGCGGCCAGTACACCCACGCCGCCGTCTGGACCGCCATGGCCTTTGCCGCCCTGGACGATACCTCCCAGGCCTGGCGCCTCTTCCAGATGATCAACCCCGTGCACCACGCCGACACCGCCCGGGGCCTGGGCACCTACCGCGTCGAGCCCTACGTCGTGGCCGCCGATGTCTACAGCTTGAAGGGCCACGAGGGCCGCGGCGGCTGGACCTGGTATACCGGTTCGGCCGGTTGGATGTACCGCCTGATCCTGGAAAGCCTGCTGGGCCTGAGCCTTCAGGTGGACCGCCTGGTCATCCGTCCCCTGGTGCCCCCGGAATGGAAGTCCTTCCGCGTGCACTACCGCTTCCGCCGCACCACCTATCACATCGACATCGACATTGATGGCCCCGACACCCGCACCGTGCGTCAGGTCGTGCTCGATGACGCCACCCTGGCCGACACCTTCATCCCTCTCAACGATGACGGCGGCGACCACCACGTCCACCTCCGCGTGGGCACGCCCAGGCCGCTGCTGCCGCCGCCGGCCGAGGCAACGAAACTGCAAACCGCCAACCCCTGAAAGCGAGGGGGAGGCCGGAGTCGTGGGCGTTAAGAGGTGTGAATGCCCGATGGGCTGAGCCAGGAGTGTAACTGGCCGACCGGAGGGAGGGGGCGAAAGAGATGACGCCTCCCCACACCCAATCCCAGGCGGCAACCCTGCCGCATCCCCCTCATCCCGAGGTCACCTTCAGATTGGGCTGCCGGCCCAGGGCCTCAAGCAGGGCCGGCACGTCCGCCGCGTGCAGCTTCACCAGTTTCATGCGGTGGCCGGGCAACTGCCAGGATTCGTAACCCAGCATGACAAAATCCCCCTCTTTCTTGATGCACAGCGTCCCCGGCTCGGCGAGGTCCACCTGGCCCGCGTGGTGGAACTTGTGATACACCAGGCGGTGGTCCGTGATGATGATGCCCGCCAGACCCGCATCACGCATTCCGAAGTCGGCGTCGCTGAGATACTGGATAAAACGCTCACGCGGCTGGAACCGGCACCACACACCCAGGCGTTGCCGCGTGTTTTCCGGCAACTGCGACCACTGGTCCGACTCCACCAGGCGCACTTCGCGCTCCAACAGGTCGAATTCCGGCCCGCACACGCCGTTCACGTTGCGCAGCCAGTCCAGAGCGTAGCGCCCCGAGGGAATCAGCACTTCGCAGGTGATCGAGCCGTCCGGCCGCATGAAGGTGCTGCATTGCAGGGAAAGCTGCTTGTGCGGCGTGTCCACGTAATAGGGCATGGGATAGCAGAACGGACGGGGCAGGCCGTCGATAATGCCCATGGAATTGATGACGTCACGGGTGTGAACCCCGGCCGACAGCGGCTGTTCGTAGGGGATCTCGATCTCTGCGGCCGAACGGATGGCCGCCCCCGACCGGTCCACGAAGGCCAGCGGCCGGGCCCACAGGTTGCTGGGGTTCGTGCTGCCGTTGAAAACGCCGCGGACCGGCATGGAACAGCGGAACTCCAGGTTCTCCAGCCACACCGATTCAAAGGCCAGACGCACACCCGACTGGCTGATGTCGCGCACCACCAGGTAGGGGCGCGGGCCCATGGGCATCAATGCCGTGGGAAACACGGCCGGTGGCAGGTTGACCGCCGTCGCCCCCGGAGTCCCCGGCGCCCCCGGAGCCAGCGGCGCCGCCGGGCCGCTGGCGGGCGCGGCCACAAAAGCCAGAGCCTCTTCGCGGACCGCGGCCGGCGCGGCCACCGCCGCCGGGGCCAGGGCCTGATTCTCGCGATGCAGTTTCGCTTTAAAGGGATCCTCGGTCTGCACCAGATGCTTGCGCTGCCCCACCCGCGTCAGGGATGCACTGTTCGACCGGGCCGGCCCCGTCCAACTCGTCGTCGCCGACATCTGCCCCGGAGGAAGAGCCGGCTCGGGCGGCATCGCCCCGCCCTCAGCCGCCCCGCCCACCGCCAGGGCTTCTTCTTCCTGCTCTTCGCCCAGCTCTGAGGCCAGCCACGCGCAGACGGTGTCCTCCATCGCCTTTTCCGGCGTGGGAAGGATGAACTTGGTCTTGCAGGATGGACAGCGCGCCGCCCGGCCCCCCATGTTCTCCGGGACATTCAACCCCACCTGACACTTCGGGCAATGAATCACGCCCATGACCAAGCCCTCGCCGCACAGAGGTGAATCCCACACAACCCCCGAAACCCATTATCGGCTGATGTGCTACCCTATTGAAAAGATACCCCCGGCTCCGGCCGGGATCAAGCATAATCTGTCGAAGCCAACCCTTGGCCCGCAAAGCCAAGGAGGGAAGGGGGCTTGGGAATCTCGACTCCCCTCCCGGCCCGTTCAGCCCCGCCCCTTGCCGCCCGCCTCCGTCAAGTGCAGTACCCGCCGCAGTTGCCGCACCTCCGCCGCCGTCAGGTTCCGGGCATCGCCCCGGGCCAGGCCCTTGATGTTTAAGGGGCCGATGGCCGTGCGGTGCAGCCGCCGCACTTTGTAACCCAGCCGGGCCAGCATCCGGCGGATGATCCGGTTGTGGCCTTCGTGCAGGGTCACTTCCAGAATCGTGCGCGGCCCGTGCTGGCGGTCGTAATCCCGCGCCACCAGCCGCACCTGGTCGATGCGCACCCGCTTGATGGCCGGTTGCTTCTGCTGGGCCGATTGTTTGGACAGGTACAGCCCGTCCTGCAGATGCCGGATGTGCTCGGCCGACACCTCCCCCCGCACCGCCACCAGATAGGTCTTGGGCACGCCGAAACGCGGGTGGGTGATGTGGTGGGCCAGGTCTCCATCGTCCGTCAGCAGGATCAGGCCCGTGGAGTCCGCATCCAGCCGCCCGACCGGGTAAAGCCGGGTCCCCGGCGGAACAATTCCGGGGGGGATCAGGTCCAGCACGTGCCGCCGTCCGGCCGGGTCCTCCGTGGTGGAAATCGTCGCCCGCGGCTTGTGCAGCAGGACGTAATGCCGCGGCCCGCCCCCGGAAGGGGTACTACGGGGGGCCTGCCCGCGGGTGCCCCTTCCGGGGGCGGGCCCGCTCGTACCCCCGGTGCTGTCGGCGGCTCCGGGGGTGCCCCGGCCGGCCCGTCCGCCCGCGCCCCGGCCCCGGGCGATCAGCCGCCCCTCCACTTCAATCCGATCGTTCTGCGGGTCCACCCACGCCGGCATTCCCGTCACCACCTGCCCGTTCACCAGCACCCGGCCCCGGCGGATCAGTTCCTCGCAGTCCCGCCGCGAGGCCACCCCCGCCGCGGCCAGCACCTTCTGCAAACGCACCCCCCGCGCCGCCTCGCGCAGTTCCGGCGGGACAATCGTTGCCAGGGGCTGATTCCGGGGGCGCGGGCCCCGTTTGATCTTGTGCGGTCGGTGCGGCATGCGAAGAATCTCTGCTCGTTGCTTGCGGATCTCTGATCTTACCGGCCCGCCACCTGCGCCGCCCGGGCCATCACATGCCGGTCGATGAGGCGGATGGCCCCCACGGCCAGCGCCGCCAGCATCAAGAACACGATCAGGCGTTGCCACCAGGGGAGCATAGCTGGCGCCTTTCGGGGTTCGATTGTCGCAGATCCGTCTCTGCCCAGTTAACCGGTTTACCAGTCAACCGATCCACCACTTAATCGAATTCATCCCCCTTGAACGTCGAGCCCAGGTACAGCTTGCGCACCTGTTCGTTGTTGATGATCTCCCGCGGCGTGCCGTGGGCGAACACCTTGCCCTCGAAAATCACGTAAGCCCGGTCGCAGATCTCCAGCGTGCGCTGCACGTTGTGATCGGTCACCAGCATGGCGATGTGGTGGTCCTTGCGCAGGCGGCGGATTTCCCGCTGCAGTTCCTCCACGGCCACGGGGTCCACGCCGGAAAACGGTTCATCCAGCAGGATCAGGGCCGGGTCGCTGACCAGGGCCCGGGCGATCTCCAGCTTGCGCCGCTCGCCGCCCGAAAGCGTCCGCGCCTGCTGGCGGCGCAGCTTGGTCAGGTCGAACTGGCCCATCAGTTCCTCGGCCCGCTGCCGCATCTGCGGGCGGGCCAGCGGCCGGGTCTCCAGGATCGCCAGCAGATTCTCTTCCACCGTCAGACGCTGGAAAACACTGGGCTCCTGGGCCAGGTACCCCATACCACGCTGGGCCCTGAGATACATGGGCAGATGCGTTACATCTTGCCCGTTGAAGATGACCTCCCCGCCTTCCGGGCTGATCATCCCCATGGTCATGCGGAAGCTGGTGGTCTTGCCCGCGCCGTTGCGGCCCAAGAGACCCACGATCTCGCCTTCGGAGACATCGAGGCTGACACGGTCGACGACCGTGCGGCCGCCGAAGCGTTTGACCAGGTTGGTGGCCTTGAGGATATACATCAGGGCCCCATCATAACCGCCCGCTTGGTTTTGAGTTGGCCGGCGTGAGCCCCTCGTTACGCCCGGGGTCGGCGGCTTGCCCGGGCAACCCAGGGGCCAGGCCCCGACTTCGGAAACAAGCGCCGCCACGAGCACCAGGAGCCTCCCGCCGCCGTTCTTGAAGTGGGTCCATCAGTATAAAAGCGGCCCTGCGGCTCGAACGTCGAACCGCAGGGCCGGGTCAAGGGGGGGCTGAATGCCCCTGCGTGGGGTTTACGCTCCCTCGCGCAGGGACGGGGGGGGCAATGCCCCTGGGCGAACACTACGCGTGCTCGCGCAGGGACTCGGGAGTCAGAATGCCCCTGCGTGGGGTTTACGCTTCCTCGCGCAGGGACGGGGGGGGCAATGCCCCTGGGCGAGCACTGCACGTGCTCACCCAGGGACTCGGGAACTCATGCCGCTTTGGTCGCCAGTTTGAACTGGCTCACCAGTTTCTGTAACTGTTCGGCCTTGCCCGAAAGCTCCGCCGCAGCGCTGGCCGCCTGACCGGCGCCTTCGGTGGCCTGTTTGGTTACCGCGTTGATCGATTCCACGTTGCGGCTGATCTGCTCGCTGGCGGCCGACTGCTCTTCTGCCGCCGCGGCGATCGAGCGGATCATGTCCGCCACGCCCTGGGCGCTGGTCACGATCTGCTGCAGGGACTGGCCGGCGGCCGTGGCCTTCTGGGTGCCCCGGGCCACTTCCTGCGTGCCGCCGTTCATCTTGGCCACCGCCTCGGAAGTCTCGCCCTGGATGGCCCGGATGGACTGGGCGATCTCCTCGGTGGCCTTGGTGGTGCGGTCGGCCAGCTTCCGGACTTCATCGGCCACCACGGCAAAGCCCCGGCCGTGCTCGCCGGCCCGGGCCGCCTCGATGGCCGCGTTCAGGGCCAGCAGGTTGGTCTGGTCGGCGATGTCGTTGATCACCGTGATCACCTGCCCGATCTGCTCGGAGCGTTTGCCCAGTTCGCTGACGCTCTTGGCCCCGTCGTTGACCGCGCCGGCGATGGCGTTCATGCCCTCGATGGTTTCTTCCACCACGTGGCCGCCTTCGGCCGCCAGTTTGCCGGCCTGGGCCGAGTTGTTGGCCGCATCCGCCGACTTCTTGGCCACCTCGACCACCGACTGGCTCATTTCCTCGATGGCGCTGGAAATCTGGGTGACCTGACTGGATTGTTCCTTCATCCCCGTGGCCATCTCCTCGCTGGCGGCGGCGATCTCCGTCGCCGCCGAGGCGACCTGGTGGGCCCCCGACGATACTTCGGAAACCAGGGTGGCCAGGGAAGTCTGCATCTCATTGACGGCGCCCGTCAACTGCCCCAGCTCATCCTGGCTCTTCTGCACCAGCGGCGCGCCCGACAGGTCGCCCTGGGCCACCGCCTTGGCCCGCACCAGCAGGGCATTCAGACCCTTGACGATGCCGGATACGATGAAGAAGGAGATCAGCACCCCGACCAGGACCCCGAACACCAGGGTTCCAATCACCAGCAGGCGGGCCACGCTGTAATCGTTGGCGCTGGCCTTGACATCGGCTGTCATCGCCTGGTCGGCGTTGTCGGAGATGGTCTTGAGCTTGGCTTCGGCCTCCTTCTCAAACTTGCGGCCATCGGTGCGCGACAGGTCGAAGGCGGCCTGGGTCGAGTTCTCCAGGGTCAGGGCCTGGATGCGGGTGTTGTTGTCCGCCCACTTGTCCTTCAGGGCCGCAAAGGTGGCGATGTCCGCCCGGTTGGCGTCGGTGGCCATGCCCTGGAGCTGGCTCACCTCATCCGCCAGCACTTTCTTCGTGCTTTCCATGCTGGCGGCATACTTCTGCTGGTCGTCTTTGCTCTTGGTCAGGATGAAGTTCTTCTCGGTCCGCACCAGATTGAGCATGCTTTCCTCGATCCGGGCCCCCAGCATGGCCCGCTGGGCCGCCGTTTCGGCCTGGGCCAACTGGGTTTTCACCGCCGCGTCCTTGGTGACGGCCCGCACATCATCCAGCGCCTTGAAAAGGGCCTTTTCATTGCGATCGCTGATCTGCTGGAGCACCGGGTCGATCTGGGCCAGCAGCTTGTGGCTGTCGGTCATGGAGATCTGGGCCGCCTGGCCGTTGGTGTCCTTCCGCGAATCCTGCTGAACCTCCTGGTCCACATTGCTGAACTTGGTCAAGGCGTCCTGGAACCCGGCCAGGAGGGTCTTGTTCTCGTCGTTGGCCAGAGCCTGCATCTGGCTGATGTCCTTCTGGATCTTCTGCTGGGAATCCTTGATGGCCGCGGCGTACTGGTCCCGCTCATCGTTGGTGGTCGAGAGGATGAAGCTCTTCTCGGCCCGATGAATCGCCAGCAACGCCTCGCCGGTCCGGGCCGCCAGAAGCTGCTTGGCGCTGGTGACATCCACGATCCGCGCCAGGCTGGCATTGATCTGGGCCATCTTGGCCAGGCCGATCAGCCCCACCGCAATGGCCACCAGGGATAACAGGGTTACCACCAGGAAAAGCTTGCCTTTGATTGACTTGAGCAGACTGAACATGATCCATCTCCTTTGTTATGGCCCCCAAGGGCACGCGGGAAGTTCCGACTCGACGAACGGGTTGTCCGGCTTAGGACGGGCGCGGCCCCGCGGGCTAGCTGCGCCGATGCAGATAAAGCACCTGCACGGCCTGCCGCTGGGGATAAAAGTCACGCATGGCCGACAGCGGCAGCAGCATCCACGGCCGGCAGAAACGGCCGCCGTTCTTGGTGAACACAATGTCGTCCGCGATATAGACGGCGGAGTGGAAAATCTCTCCGCCACTGCGAAATTCCACCAGATCCCCCATTTGCGGCTTGGCCACCGGCACGAAGTCGTTGACCAGGGCACGGGTCACCTCGGCGGCCCGGGTGAAATGGTCATCCGGATGGACACTGAAGAAGTTGAGGGCCGACCAGTGGCAGTCCCGGGCATCGCCCCCGCAATAGCCTTCAGAGCGATCCGTGGGGTTGCTGACCGCAGTGGCCAGGGTGGCGTGGTCGCCGGGATAGGTGTACAGGTGGGCCCGGGCAAAGGGCGGCAGCAGGTGAACCACATCGATCGAGCCGCCTCCGGGGCTGTCGGCCAGGCTCTGGAGCAGCGGCCGCACGACTTCTTCGCGGCTGCCCTGGCCCCAGTAGCTCACCAGCGGTTCGACATCCTCGCCTGCCTGCACGTGCAGACGCAGGATGAGTGTTGCCTCGGTCGCCAGGGCCCGCACCAGGCACTGACGCTGCTGGGGATCGGAAATCTGGGGCAGAACCAGGGGCAGATCCGCGAAGAAGAGCATCGTCCCGTTCCGGTAGATGAGGGGCGTCACCAGATCGCGGGTGCGCGGGGAAAGGCCCGCCTGCCCCAGCCAGTCCGTGATGGAGGGGCCGTAATAGCGGTAGGCATTGACGATGGCCAGGTTACGAGCATCCTGAGCCATCCAGTTGTACAGGGCGCGGCGGGAAGCGGGCGCCAGCCTTTGCACCAGTTGGGGAGCAGGGGTCAGGCGGAAGCCGCGAATCGGGGGATCTGGATGCAGGCTCGCCACCAGATCATGGAACTGCTCTTCGGAGAGATCGGCCCGCGCCAGCAGATCGGCCGCCTGGGCCGCATCCGTGTCGGCCAGGGCCCAGGTGGGATGGGTCGGCAGCCCCGTCAGGTCCGGGAGGGCCCCCTGAGGCGGCGCGAGGGTGATGCGCTGACAACTGATGTTGCCCCACGGCCCGGGTCGAAGCCGGACGAACCCCGGCGTCACCAGGTGTGAGGAACCGGCCACGCCCGTTGCCGACCAGGCTACCGCCAGCGCTCCGCTGCCTAAGACCAGGGCGATGACGCACCCCAGCGCCCAATAGATACCAGCCTTCCGTCTCCCCAACATGGTTGCCTCCCTGGTGGAAAGAGAATGCTCCCGGCGTTGCCCGCCGGCGGGGGCGATCGTGGGGAGGAGTCGCTCGGGACGTTCCCCTTCATCCACGCTCACACCAATCATGTCGGCGGATGTCAAGAGCTTGTTGGGGCCGTTTAATGACCATCAAATGACCATGGGCCATGGGCGGTTTGGGTCGTCGCAAGACATGCTGCTACGAAAAATGTAGACCCTGTCTTGATCTTGCCGAAAAATGCCACCGAGGGTGGCTGCCCGTTCGACTATGGGGGTTCGGGAGAGACTTGGATGGATATTTCGGTTGGCGTCGGCGAAGGCTATGCATCCGAATTGCCAGCGCATCGATCAGGTCCTCAGAATGAATCCCAGGCCACCACGGCAACCACTGCGGCGGAGGATCATCCGGGTCTCGATCCTGGGCGCTTGGGTTCGGCTCCGTCCGCCTGTTTGTGGCAGATCGTCTCGCTCTTGCGCGATACCGGCCTGGAGTTCGAACCCTTTATTTCCCAGGTGCTCAGCCTGCTGCCCAACGCTTTGCGCCGGCCGGAACTGGTCTGTGTCCGCATCCGCATCGACTCACGTTCGCACCAGACACCCAACTACCGTCGGGGGTGTGAGGTTCTGGAGATCCCGATTCAGTTCCGGGGGATCCCAGCGGGCCAGATCGAAGTGGGCTATGTGGAAGTGCCCCCGGATTTCGGAGGCCAGGTGTTTCTCACGCAGGAACGCGCGCTGGTGGAACTGGTCGCCCTCATCCTCGGCCGCATGGTGTATCGCCAGTGGATCGAGGTCGAATCCCGGACCCAGCAGAAGGCCGCCCAGGACGCGGACCACACCCTCCACCAGATGCTCCATCACGTCCAGGAGGATCGCGACGACCTGGTGCGGGCCGTCCACACCAATATCCATAACGACGTCATCCCGCTGTTGAGTGGCCTGAGTCAGCAGGTGCCGCCGGCCCTGCGTGGCACCCTGGAGGTGATCCAGGCCCGTCTGCGCGACTTGGACTCCACCTTCCTGATGGATCTGGGGCACCGGCACCATCAGTTGACGCCGGCGGAATTGCGCATCTGCCAGATGATTCGCCAGGGGCTGTCGTCCAAGGAGATCGCCGCTGCCCTGGACATATCGCCCGTGACCGTCTCCCGCCACCGCGATCACATCCGGCAGAAACTGCAGCTCACCAACCACTGCGTCAACCTGCGTGGATATTTGCGCAACCTGCCGGCCGCCCTCATCGCTCTGGCGGCTTCGGCGGGAATCATCGGGTTCGCTTCGCTTCTGACATCGAGCGCCCGCGTGATTGCTTGATCTGGTGCCGCAGGTCCCGGCTCAGCTTTCCAGCGAACTGATGCCCTCACGCAGGGCAAAACGCGTCAGCCCCGCAATGGAGCGGATGCGCAGCTTGGTCATGATGTGCTGGCGGTGCGTGTCCACCGTCTTGACCGATAGCCCCAGACGCTGGGCGATCTGCCGGGTGGTCAGGCCTTCGCTGACCAGTTGCAGAACTTCGCATTCCCGGCCGGTCAAAAGCGGGCGGTGTCCGGCCGACGGTCGCCTGGTGCCGGGATCGCCGGCGCTGGGCCGGGGCAAAGGAGTGGCCAAGGCCCGGCCGATCGCCCGATGTAAGGCCTGGCTGGAAGACGCCTTGGGTAAACAGGCATGGGCCCCGGGGATAGGTACCCTTCGCGCTCCCGCCGCGGATATGCCGTCCGTCAGAGCAATGATGCGCATCTGGGGGCAGGTCGCTTGCGCCCGGCCTACCAGGGTCCCGCACTTGGAATGTAGCAGGGCTGCCTCGGCCAGAAGAATCTGGGGCTGGTGCCGACGGATCAGCGTCAGCACGCTGCGTCCGTCTCCGGCATGGCCGAGTACCCGGCAACCCGCTCCGGCCGCCAGCAGGGCACACAAACCTTCACGCACCAGTCGTTGTCGCTCCGCCACCACCACGCACACCGTCATGTTGTGCCTCCGGTATGGCCGGCTCCCGGTGGGTACTGTGGATCATCTATACCACGGCACCAGCCGAGCAGGCCCGACCACAGACCACGCCCCCGCTTATCACACACCTCCGGCCGGCCAACGGCCCTGCCGGTGGCATCTGTTTCGGCGTATCCAACCCCCCTCGCCAACGCTCCCCCGCCGAACCAGATATCACATGACGCCACCACTTCCTTCGGCTACGAAGACTTGCCTCCATCAATAGCCTTAGGCATGATTCTTCTAATACCGATACAAGGTAGCAAATATTAACCTAATCGAATATGTATTCTTGTCAAACAAAGTTATCACGAAGGCAGGGCAATTGCATTTGCGAGGGATAAAAGGACTTGCGCCTCGTTTGCGCTTTTGCGCCGCCCGTGTTAAAGAGTCCCGTGTATAGCGCGGCCGCGCGTGGTTCACCCCAAACCCTCAAACAGGAGA
>JAJXSS010000446.1 GCA_021784455.1 Planctomycetota bacterium | reverse complement strand
CGATGGGTCTGCTTAAGCTCAAGGTGGTGCCCAGCGGCGAAGTGCTGGATAAGCGCATCCGCTCCAACGATGATGTGGACATCGTGGTCCTGGACCGCAGGGCCATGGAGTACCTGTACTCCGACAACACCGGCCATGTGTTCATGGACAGCGAGAGCTACGATCAGACCACCGTGCCCAACGAGCTGATCGGCGACCTGATCCAGTACGTCAAGCCCAACACCTCCATCCAGGCCCTGATCGCCGAAGGCAAGATCGTCTCCATCGAACTGCCCAAGGTGGTGGATCTGCAGGTGGTGGACTGCCCGCCCAGCATCAAGGGGGCCACGGCCACCAATGTGGGCAAGGAAGCGGTCTTCGAAACCGGCCTCAAGGCCCGCGTGCCCGACTTCATCAAGCCCGGCGAGACGATCCGTATCTCGACCGAGACCGGTGAATATCTTTCCAGAGTCTGAGCCGCGCCGGCCGGGCCGGGATGCGAACAGGCCGCCATTGAGCGCCATCCTCGAATACCGGCTGCCGATTGCAGGGGACCCGCTTTGGGCGGTGCAAAACTTGGCGCGGGCGGCCGCGTTCGAGTATTGTCTGAGCATGAGTGGCTTTGCCCGAGCCAATGCCGGATCCCAAGCGGCGCCGTGCTCCGCACGGACCGGGCCCGGCTCCGGGCCGCTGGTCAGCGTGGTCATGGCCGTGTACAACGGTCGCGATTTCCTGGGCCCGGCCCTGGACAGCCTGCTGGCCCAGACCTTCTCCGATTTTGAACTGATTGCCGTGGATGACGGATCGACCGATGGCAGCAGCGCCATGCTGGATGATTATGCCCGGCGCGACGGCCGGGTTCGGGTGATTCATCAGGCGGGTGCGGGCGTGGCCCGGGCCCGCAATGTCGGGCTGGCGCACAGCCGGGGCTCCTACATTGCCGTAGCGGATGCGGACGATGTGTATTTGCCCGAGCGCCTGGCCGTGGAGGTTGACTATCTAGAGCATCATCCGGCCGTGGCCGCGGTAGGCAGTTCGGTCCTCGTGATTGATGAAGGCGGTCGGTTGACCGGCCAGCGCCACGATTACCCGACCGATTCCCTCAAGATCCGGCGGCGCATGAGGCGGCATAGCTGCATTGCTCACTCAACGGCGATGGTCCGGGCCGATGCGATGCGGGCCATAGGGGGGTATCGGCCGGTTTTTCGTCTGGCGACGGATTACGACTTCTGGCTGCGCCTGCTGGATCACCACGACTGCGTCAACCTGCCGCAGCCCCTGGTGTACTACCGCTATCGCTCCGCTTCCATCTCCATGGTGGCGTTGGGTCTCGACAGGCTGGCCCCCATCGCGGCCGCCTATGACGCTAGGTATCGGCGGCGGCACGGCGTGAGCCCTCTGGATTGTCAGGCAGAACTGACGCCGCAACTCCTGGCCCGGATCGGTATTTCGCAGGCGATCATCGATCTGAATCTGGCGGCAGCGTGCCTGAGCAAGGCCCGGCGGGTGGCCAAGTATCAAGCCCCGCAGGATGCCCAGGTCCTATTGGAGCGCTATGCGCAGATGGCTTCGGTGCGCTGGATCCGACTGTGGCTGGCGCCCTGGGAATGGTCCACGGTGGCCCGGATCCGGCGCCGGCAGGGCCGGCTGGGCCGCGCGTTGGCGGCTGAGGTCGTCCGCATCGCTCTGACGCCGATGGCCTGGGCAGTTCAGCTCCTGGGACGCGGGCGTGGCGTGCTGTGCTGGTAGGGCCCTTCAGGAGTGTCGTGCTGCCGCGGCCTGGTGAAGAACCACCAGCGTCGCCTGAGCGTTCGCCTCGTGGGTGAACGGCCGGGCCCGCTCCATGGCGGCCGTGCCCAGGCGGGTCCGCGTGGCATCATCCGTCAACGTGGTCAGATGATCCGCCAGGGCGGCAGGGTCATCGGGGTCCTTCAGGACAAAACCCTCCTGGCCGTCTTCGACCAGTTCGCCGGCACCGTTGGCCGCCGTCGTAACTACGGGCAGGCCCATGGCCATGGCTTCCAGGGTAACCACGGCGAACGGGTCGTAGTGGGTGGGCAGCACGAACACATCCGCGGCGGCATACACCTCCTCCACGTGCTGAGTGGGGCCCACGAGCACCAGATCGTCCTTCACGCCGGCGGCAGCCGCCCACTGCTGGGCGTAGGCGGGTTTGCCCTTGCCGGCCAACAGGAGTTTGACCGGGGGGGTGCCGGGGCGCTGCTTCAGCCGGCCCATGGCCGCGAGGATGGTGGGGACCCCCTTGAGGGGCCAGTTATTGCCGACAAAGGCCAGGACCAGGGCATCGTCTGGCAATGACCACGCGGCGCGGGCCTTGGGGCGGAGCCGGGCGCGCGTGGCGGGGTTGAAGAGATCGTGATCGACCCCGTGGCGCACGACATGGATTTGGTCGGCCGGATAGGCAAATGTTTCGATCAAGTGCCGTTTGCCCAGTTCGGAGTTGGCGATGACCCGGGCGGGGCGGTGGGTGGTAAATAGCCGGCGCTCGACAAACACCTGCACCAGGTTCGCCGGTCGGGCCAGGCAGCGCCAGGTGCGGATCAAGGGGTTGGGAAAGCGCACCCGCAGATGGTGAACACCCACCCCGCCGCCCAGGAAGTGGCAGTCCACGGGGTAGCAGCGGGCCATGCCGTAGACCACATCAAAGGATTCTTTTTCAAGCAAGCGGCCCAGGGCGGCGTTAAAGCGCAGGAGGCGCAGGGCCTTGGGCCCCGAGGCCACGTGCAGGCGATGGAGCGTCAGCTCCGGGGGAGCATCCTCGATGGTCTGGCCGATCAGATGCACTTCGCAGCCCAGGGCGGCCAGATGGCGGGCGAGGTCAAGCGAACAACGCTCGCCACCGCCGTGGTGCAGAGAGAAGGTGTGATTGCACAGGGCGATTTTCATGGGGCCCCCGGATGGTGGCCCGGTCTCTTGGCCGGTGTGGGGCGCAGCCCCCAGCCGGTCGCGGGAGCACCGGCCAGGTATCATCGCTGGATCCCGAATCCACCACCACCAGGTCGTCCACCCAGGGGCGGCGGTGCTGCTCCAACGATATTGGGAGATGGCTCCGGCCTGGTGGTTCCGCCGGTGGTTCCTGCCGCGGCGGCTTCGCGTCGAATCGCTGCTCCAGCGCAAACACGGAGCGCCCGTCCGGGCGGCGGGGCTGCAGTTGCAGCGCGGCGTGTCTTCCATCCCTGCGGGCTTGGTGCGGCTCAGTGCTACGGCGCGGGGGCTGCGGGTGTGGTGAGGGCAAGCGGGCGGGCCACGCGGCTCAGGACCGTGCGCAGGCGGCTGAGTTGCAGTTCACGGGAATAATGGTCGCGCACATGCTGGCAGGCTTGTCGGCCCATCTGGCCGGCGTGCTTGCCATCCTGCAGCACGGCAAGCATGGCCGCGGCCATGCTTTCGCATCTTTAGTGGCCGACGGCGGCTGATCCACCGTATGATGGCAGGATCGCACAGTTGGACCGAGAAAAGGGCGCAAGGGGCCCCCGGAGTCCCTTGGGTCCTGGGAG
>JAJXSS010000445.1 GCA_021784455.1 Planctomycetota bacterium | reverse complement strand
GCGTCAGCCTGATGAGCGTATCCGAAGGCTTGTACAGCATCCCGCCTTTGTCCGATGGGCTGATAATGAACACGCCCATGTCCCGCCGGGTGGCCTCCTCCACCGCCGGCCAGTTCTTCTGGAAGATGTAGTACCAGTGCAGGTTGACGTAGTCGAAACCCCGCCCATCAGGCCCGGGGGCTTGGATGGCCTCCAGAATCACGCTGGTATCGCCATGCGTGGAAAAGCCGATGTGCCGGGCCTGGCCGCGGGCCTGGATCTTCCGCGCGGCTTCCAGGCAGCCCCCGGGACGAATTGCCATGTCCAGGCAGTGCCGGTCGTTGATCCCGTGAATGGCCAGAAGATCCACGTAATCCAGTTGCAGGCGGTCCAGAGATTCCCCAAACCACGTCTCAAATTTCCGGGGGTCCTCATCCGGGCCGATCTTGGTCTGCACGATCAGCTTCGACCGCGGCAGTTTGGGCAGTACCAACCCCAGTTGCCGCTCCGAGGAGCCGTAGCCCCGGGCTGTCTCAATGTGGTTAATGCCCAGTTCCACCGCCCGGTGAATCGTCGCCTCCAGATTGGCCTGGCTGTCCGCCGGCACCTCCTGCAGCGGTACATCCTGCCACTTGTGCTGGTAGCGCATGCCCCCGCAGGAAAACACGGGCATCTGCAATTCCGTCCGGCCGAAGCGTCGATACTGCATGGTTGAATTTCTGGTTTATGATTTCTGATCTATGATCTGCGGCTGGGATGGCGGGGCTCGTTCCCGGGGGGGGCCGTCTTGCCCCGGGTGGCTCGCCCACCAGTGCCCGCCGTCCACCCTGTGAGAAGATACCGCCCATGCCTACCCCAACGCAATACTCCTTCACCCCCCGCCGGCCCCTGGGCCGCACCGGATTTGCGGCCACCCGCCTGGGCATCGGCGATCTGGCCGACCGCCAGATTCCCCTGGCTACCTGCGTCGCCACGGCCCGCCGGGCCCTGGATGCGGGCCTCAATCTCATCGACACCGCCCCCGGCTACGAAAACGGCTACAGCGAGGAAATCGTAGGCACCGCCCTGCGCCAGCATTTTGCCACCGGCAACGCTCGAAATTCGGTGTTCCTCATCGACAAGATCGATCACCACGACCAGCCTGTCACCCCGCAGATCGAGGCCAGCCTCCAGCGTCTCGGGCTGGACCATACCGATCTCTTCGTTTTCCATGGCCTGTCCAGCGTCGAAATGTGGCAGAAGCTGGCAGACTCGCTATCGGGGGGCTTCGCTGACCTTGCGGCCGCTGTCAAGGCCGGTAAGACAAGATTCAGGGGGATTTCCTCCCACAACCCTGATGTCCTGAAACTGGCCATTCCCTCCGGCCTGTGCGATGTGGTGATGTTCCCCATCGGCCCCTACGTCAACGCCCGCTACGTTGAGGAAATCCTGCCCCTGGCACGCCAGCACCATGTCGGCACGGTGTGCTTCAAGACCTTCGGCGCCGGCAAACTCGTTGGCGACACTACCGGCTACAACCAGCCGCTCGCCCAGCGCCCCCGCGGCAAGGTAAGTTCCGGCGGCGATTCGGCGAGCCGGCCGGTCCTGCCCCACCTCTTGCCGCACGAGTGCATCCACTACACGCTGACCCTCGACCCCGATGTGGCCCTTTTGGGCCTATCCTTCCCCAACGAGCAGGATGTGGCCTTTGCCGCCGCCCGTGACTTTCAGCCCCTGGCCCCGGCCCAGATGCAGGACATCCGGGGGCGGGCTGTCACCGCCATCCAAAACAAAGGCCCCTGCTGGTGGAACCCGGACGGCCAATAAAACCCATGACCAGACCACGCACCACAACCGTTCCCCTGCATGATGATGGCATTCGGGCCCTGCTCGACGAGGTCGCCGCCGGCAAGCTGCCGGTGGCCCAGGCCCTAAGGCAATTACGCACCCTTCCTTTCGAGGATCTGGGGTTCGCCCACCTCGACCACCACCGCCTGCTGCGTAAAGGCTTTCCCGAAGTCATCTTCTGTGCCGGCAAAACCCCCGCCCAGGTGGGCACCATCTTCGCCCGGCTGGCCCAGCGCCACGATCAGGTCTTGGGCACCCGGGCAACTCCCGAGCAATACCGGGCCGCCCGCCGGCGCCTCCGGGGGGTGCAATACCACGAATCCGCCCGCGTGCTGCTGCTCGATAAGAAACCGCACCGCCGCCGACTTCCGGGGGTCATCGTCGCCGCCGCGGGCACCAGCGACCTGCCCGTGGCCGAAGAGGCCGCTCTCACCGCGGAGGCCATGGGTCACGCGGTTCAGCGTATCTACGATGTGGGCGTGGCCGGCCTGCACCGGCTTTTGCCGCATCTGCCGGCCATGCAGGAAGCCAACGTCCTCGTGGTCGTCGCCGGCATGGAAGGGGCTCTGCCCAGCGTCGTGGCCGGCCTGGTCAGTGCCCCCGTCATCGCCGTGCCCACCAGCATAGGATACGGGGCCAGCTTCCACGGCCTGACCGCCCTCTTGGCCATGCTGAACTCCTGTGCCCCCGGCCTGTCGGTGGTGAACATCGACAACGGTTTCGGAGCCGGCTACCTCGCCGCCGCCATCAACCGCAAGGTGCACAGCGGCCATCAACCCTGATTCCAAGGGCCGCCCCTGCATAGGTTCGGCCCTGGCCGAACGCTTCCGGATGGGTTTGGGCTGGCCCGAACGCATGGTGTCTCCGAGGGCAAGAAAGGATTGTTCGGGCCAGCCCGAACCTACGAAAGCCCCATGACAGCCGTTTCCCCCCAACTCGCCTCCCTCCTGAACTGGCTCGCCCCGTTCCCCTCCGCCCTGGTCGCCTACTCCGGAGGTGTCGATAGTGCTCTGGTCATGGCCGCCGCCCATCGGGCCCTGGGTGACAAGGCCCTGGCCTGCATCGGTGTCTCGCCCAGCTATCCCCAGCGCGAGCAGCAGCAGGCCATCGACCTGGCCAAGCGGCTTGGCGCCCCCTATCGCGTGGTTAACACCCGCGAATACCTCGACCCCCACTACGCCGCCAACCCGGACAATCGCTGCTACTACTGCAAGACCGACCTCTACGATCGCCTGCACGAGTTGGCCGCGGCCGAGCACTTCGCCGTCATCCTGGATGGCAACAACGCTGACGATGTCGGTGATGACCGACCCGGCCGCCAGGCCGCGGTGGAGCATACGGTTCGCTCCCCGTTATGCGAGTTGGGCCTCACCAAGGCCGATGTCCGGGCCCTGGCCCAAGAACTTGACCTCCCCGTCTGGGATAAGCCCGCCATGGCCTGCCTTTCCTCCCGCGTGCCCCACGGGGTGGCCATCACCCCCGAACTGCTCCACCAGATCGAAGCCGCCGAAGATGTCCTGGCCAATCTGGGTTTAAAGCAATTTCGGGTGCGCCATAACGGCGATCTGGCACGCATCGAACTCCTGCCCGAGGACCTCGCCCTGGCCCTCCAGGACCGCGAGACGATCGTCACCGGCCTGCGAAACGCCGAATACAAGTTTGTCACCCTCGCCTTGGCCGGTTTCCACTCCGGAT
>JAJXSS010000040.1 GCA_021784455.1 Planctomycetota bacterium | reverse complement strand
TGTAGGCCAGGCGATGCAGGATGGGCAGGGCGAACGCGGCCGTCTTACCCGTGCCGGTCTGGGCGCAGCCCAGCACATCCCGCCCCTGGCACACGGGTGGGATGGCCTGCTGTTGGATCGGCGTGGGTTCGGTGTAGCCTTCGGCCGCCACGGCGCGAAGAAGGGGCTCGGCCAGCCCAAGATCAGCGAAAGACATAAGACCTCATGGGTGAGAGTACACATGAACCGGCCGCGGCGGACGCCGCGATGGGGCCAGTCCATGCGATGCAACTGAACCCCCCGGACCTGCCTGAACCTTCGGAATCCGCGAAACCTGCGAAACCGCCCGAACTCCCGGAACCGCCACACAATCAGCCCCCGCGACGGCCCGGGCCACGAGCCGCCAAAGGAGTACTTCAGGAATGGGGCTATTCAAGGGATCGAGACAGACAGTTGTTCGCCTCAGTATAGAGGCCCCTTGTCGGGCCGTCCACCTTCGAACACGTCGAATTCCGGCCAGCAGAAGAAACCTCTGCAGCCTCCGCTGGCCCACGCGTCCCCCGACGGGCACGACACAAGGCTCAATTTCGCCCAAACCACAGGCGTGCTCCGCCGGTTGGAGGCCCACCTGCACCGGCCTGCTCGGGCCGCCAGAGCGAACGCACGTACAAGTCGCCACCGGAAAAGCGCATTTTTGAAAATCTGACCTTTGGACACTGTTTCCTGCTATTTACGAATAAACTCGGTGCCGGTATTCTGCCTGGACTCTGTGTCCGCGCCCCGAGCGGGCGGGGCCAAGCCGCAGCCCGCAGGCCCCGGGCATCGTCAGCGCGAGCCCCCGCCTTCGGGAGCATCAACGCATCGGAAAAACCAGGAAAGGAACAGGACCATGTTCAGACGCTATGGTCGGCAGATGGCGGCCCTCCTTTGGTGCGGTTTCTTGGCGACGGCGGCGTCGGCGGCGCAATTGAACCTCCCGCGCGGGCAGGATGTGATCGTATCGCCTGCAGTGGGACAAGGTCTGTGCGTGAGCAACCTTTTCCAGTCCAACATGGTCCTGCAGCGGGACAAGCCTATTGCCATCTGGGGGTGGGCCGACCCTGGTGAGAAGGTAACGGTGACGTTGGCAGGCCAACAGGCGACGGCCACCGCCGCTGCGGACCGCTCGTGGAAGGTCACGTTGGCCCCGATGCCCGTGCAGACCAGGCCCCTGACGTTGACCGTGCAGGGCAAGGACAAGACGCTCACGCTGGACAACATTCTCGTGGGCGATGTCTGGGTGCTCGGGGGGCAGAGCAACATGGAGTTCCCCATCGCGAAGGTGGAAAACGGCGAGCTCGAGATCGTCTCGGCGAACTTTCCGAATATCCGGTTGCTGACGATTCCGGCCCAGCAGGGACCGGAACTGCACAAGGGGTTCCCCCGCATCTACCAGTGGAGCGCCTGGTTGAATCGCCATTTCCGCCGGGGCGACTGGGATGTGTGTTCACCGACAACGGTGCGGGAGATGTCCGCGATCGGCTACGTGTTTGCGCGCCGACTTTACATGGCGACCCAGGTGCCCATCGGGGTGATCGACACCGCCCGCGGAGGGACGACGGTCGAGACCTGGACCCCGGCCTCCGTGCTGCGGAAAATCGACGCCGCTCCCGTCCAGGAGATGCTCGCGGCCTGGGACCAGCGGGTGGCCACGTGGGACCCCAAGGCGGATCTGGCCCAGCGCATCCAGGGCTACCGCGACCGGCTGGCGCAGATGAAGAAGGCGGGCCGGCCGGTGCCGGCCAATATGAAAGAGCCGACCGACCTGCGCCCGGGGCCCGCGACCGATATGAACCGCCCCGGCAACTGCTTTGCCGGGATGATTGCCCCGCTGGCGGGGCTGTCGGTCAAGGGGGTGCTCTTCCATCAGGGCTTCAACAACTGCTTTAACGGCTCGCGCGGCGCGGCCATGTATTATGCCGTCTTTCCCAAGATGATCGCCGCCTGGCGCGCGGCCTTCAACGATGCCGACCTGCCCTTCGGCATTCTGTCCCTGTGCACCGCCGGCGACGCCCAGACCCCTGACAATTTCCTGGCGTGCATGAACGATGCGGGGCCCTACATCCGCGAGGCCCAGTACAAGACCTTCCTGGACCTGTTCCGGGCGGGCGACAAGAACATCGGCTTCGCAAGCTGCTATGACCTGCGCCGCCGCTGGTATCACCCCCAGCTCAAGATCCCCGCCGGGGAGCGTCTGGCCCGCTGGGCCCTGGCCACCCAATACGGGATGAATCGCCAGCTCCAGTGGCAGCCGCCCATGCTCAAGCAGATGAAGGTGGACAAGGGCCGCCTGCTGCTCTACATGGATCAGACGGTACGCCCGGTGGATGATGGCCGGCCGATCATGGGCTTTGCGGTCGCAGGCCAGGACGGGCGCTTCGAACCGGCGAACGCGGTTCCCCTGGTGATCGGGCGGGATGACCGCGGCCGGCCGAAGCAAGACGATACGGTCCTGGTGCTCAGCAGTCCGCTGGTGCCCCAGCCCACCCAGTTCCGCTACGCCTGGGCCCGCAGCCCCATGGGCAACCTTCAGGGTGGACGCGACATTCCCTTACCCATCCAGCGCATCGACGATTGGGGGATCGGTCACCTGTACGAGGCCTACACGGGCAAAAAGCCCAAGTCGCCCGGGGAGCTGAACCGCGCCGAAAACAATGCCCTGAACGAGGCCCTGCAGGCCGCGGATCTGCAGCGGCGCCTGGAAGAGGCCCAGGCACTGCTTCAGGAGAACAAGGCGAAGCTTCGCCCGCAGGGGCGGCCTTAGCCGGCCCCGGAGGGCCGCCAGGATTCCCGGGTGCCCCGGGTCGTCGTCTTCGCAGACCCGTGCTCCGGGGCGGCGGGTAATGCGCACGAGTCTTCCGCCCCCGGATTGGAGTCGGTCGCCCCCTAACACCCGGCCTTGGTGGGGCTGGGCCAACACTTCACTTCGGCGGGCCAACCGCGTAGAATGCCCGCCATGGTAAAGCAGGTGGGACAACTACCCCCGGAGACCGTCGCCCGGCCTCTGCGCCGGGAGCCCACTCCCCCCTGAGCGCCTGGCACGCTCGCCACGCCTTGCCTGCTGGCTTGCCTTCCTCCGGCCGCTTTCGCGGCCCATCGCCTGCCGACTTGCCGGCCTCGTTCTACCGCCCGGGCTGCCGCTGCAGCCGGGTTTCTCCCTCTTCAGGTTCGCCATGGATTCGACTGTCACCCCCAGACCCCCCGTTTCTCAGCAGGAGATCGCCCGGCGCCGCACCTTCGCCATCGTCTCGCACCCGGATGCCGGCAAGACCACGCTGACCGAGAAGTTGCTGCTCTACGGGGGGGCCGTCCACCTGGCCGGCTCGGTCACCGCCCGTAAAAACCAGCGGGCCACCACCTCCGACTGGATGGAGCTCGAGAAAAAACGCGGGATCTCCATTAGCTCCACCGTGCTCCAGTTCGACTACCAGGGCTTCCGCATTAACCTGTTGGACACCCCCGGCCACAAGGACTTCTCCGAAGACACCTACCGCGTGCTGACCGCCGTGGATGCGGCCATCATGGTCATCGACGCCGGCAAAGGCATCGAGAGCCAGACCCGCAAGCTCTTCGAGGTCTGCCGCCAGCGCGGCGTGCCGATCTTCACCTTCATGAACAAGATGGATCGCCCCACGCGGGACCCGCTGGAACTGCTGGACGAGCTGGAAAGCGTGCTGGGGATTGCGGCTTATCCCATGAACTGGCCTCTGGGAACGGGCTTCGGCTTCAAGGGGGTCTGGGACCGCCACACCCGGATGGCCCATCTCTACGAACGCACCACCGGCGGTGCTTACCGGGCGCCGGTCTCCACCGTCGGACTCTCCGATCCGGCCGTCCGCCAGCGCCTGGATGAGGCCACCTACCGTCAGGTCTGCGATGAGGTCTCCATGCTCGATGGCGCCGGGGTGGACTTTCAAGCCTCCCAGGTGCGGGCCGGACGCACCACGCCCGTGTATTTCGGCAGTGCGCTCAACAACTTCGGGCTGCAACTGCTGCTCGATGGGTTCCTCGAGCATTCCCTGCCGCCCACGGGTCGGCGCAGCCGCAGCGGCCTGATCGAACCGACCCATCCGGCCTTCTCCGGCTTCGTCTTCAAGATCCAGGCCAATATGGACCCGCGCCATCGTGACCGCATCGCCTTCGTCCGGGTGGTGTCCGGCAGGTTCGAGCGCGAGATGAATGCTTACCACGCCCAGAGCGGCAAGACCATCCGCCTGTCCAACGCCGCCAAGCTCTTCGGCCAGGACCGTGAAACCATCGACGAGGCCTATCCGGGCGACGTGGTGGGCATCGTCGGCAGTGCCCGCTTCGGCATCGGCGATACCCTGACCGATGATCCGGCCATCGTCTATCAGGAGATTCCCCGCTTCGCGCCCGAGTGCTTCGCCTACCTGGAGAATCCCTTTCCGGCCAACTTCAAGCGCTTTCGCCAGGGCTTGGAGCAACTGCTGCAGGAGGGCGTCGTGCAGAGCTACGAGTTGGCCCACGCTGCCCCGGGGGGCCCGCTGCTGGGGGCCGTCGGTCCCCTCCAGTTCGAAATCGTCCAGGCACGCCTCGAGAGCGAGTATGGGGCCGCATCCCGGATTCAGAGCGCTCCCTGGACGATCGCCCGCTGGCTCGACCCCGCCGTCGACATCGCGGGGCTGACCCTGCCGCAGAACGCCCGCCCGGCCCGCGACAGCCACGGCTGCCCCGTGCTCCTGTTCCCGGATGAGTGGAACCTGCGCTACTTTCACGACCGCAACCCCCAGGTCAAGGTCCGCGACCTGCCGCCCAGCGGCCCCGACGCCAAGCCCACCGCCTAGCCCCCCGTCCACGCCCAGCGGGGGCCCCTGGCGGCTTCTGCGCCCGTAGAAACGCTCACCAACTCCAGGCCCTGGGAGTCGAGCCACCCGCAACCCGGATCGCCTGTCACACCCTTCTGGCGTGGGTGTTCTTGGCGGCTCCACTTGTCTTCTTCCATCCACTTTGGTGCGCAGCTCATGTTCTGCGCCATCGCCCGGGGGGCCGGCCGAAGGCCTTATGGAAGGCCCGCACGAAATGCGCCAGGCTGTTGTAGCCGCACGCGGCCGCAATCCCCTTGAGGCCCGAGTCCGACTGCCGCAGCAGCTTGCGGGCCAGCTCCAGCCGCAGAGCATTCAGATACCCCTTGGGGCCGATGCGAAATTCCCCGCGGAAATGACGAAACAAGGTCGATCGGCTGGCGCCTAACCGGACGGCGATTTCCGCGATGGTGATGCCATCGTGGAAATGCTGATCCATCAGGAAGCGGGCGGCCGCGGCCAGACTGCCGGGCCGCGGACCAGGGCCGGGGGCCGCCTCCCGCCGCCCCAGGGCCTCCACCAGACGCCAGCCCAGGCTGGTGGCGACAAGGGGGGTGACGGCTGGCTGATCAAAGGCGGCCACAATTTCCTGGAACAGCGGTTCGAGTCGGCTCGCCCAGTCCCCCTGCCGATGCGGGTGGGCGGGCGTGATGCCGGCCTCGGCCAGCGCGGCGGTGACTCCCCGACCGGCCAGATTGAACCAGGTGTATCGCCACGGGGTGCGGGGGGCATCGTGATACTGGATGAGCTGCCCGGGGAAAAAGGTGAAAACGTCCCCCGCCTCCACCGCGTACGGACGCCCGCGCACCCGCATGAGGCCCCGGCCCGCGGCGACGACGTGGATGGCGTGCAGCGGCGACATCTGCTGAAAGTCGAAGCGGCCGGTGCTGAAAAACCGGCCCAGGGTGACCAGACACAGGTCGGGGGCCCGGCCGGCGATGCGCACCGGCTGCCCCGGGGTGTAGGCGTGGCTGGTCCAGGCCGTCGTTCGGCGCGTGTGCAACATAAGTGCAAGACTTTCATCAAATGGTCAATTCAGATCCCATGTTTGCGAAGGTAAAGTATTGTCACCAATGGCTGCACAAAGACAAATGTGCAAGCGCCAGGGCTGGGGCCAACGCACGTAGCCCGTCTTATCGAACCGTGAGGAAGCCGTCTTCCGCCGGCGTCGCCGGGCTGGCAAGACCCCTCTCTCACGGTCGCGGCTCGTACCTCCGTTCGTCCTGGTGCCCGGGCCCAGGCCGCTAGACCACGAACCTTGGCCGGAGCACCGTGATGCCCCGGCGGCAAGACGGCCCAGGAAAGGGGCTTTATGACGACTCCCACCGCCCTGCGCTACGACCAGTTCGATGAGCTGGATTACCTGTTCGACCTGCGCGGCTATGCCATCCTGCCCCAGGCCGTCGACCCGGGGCATATCCACGACCTGAACGCGACCCTCGATGCGCTTCCCAAGCTCGAATACGGGCAGTGGTGCGGAAACGTGCAGCGCTTCGATAACAACGGGGAATCCGGAACCGAACTGCAGAACATCGTCGAGGGGGGCCAGCCGTTCGAGCGGCTCATCGACCATCCCTCCTGGATCGACCGGCTCCACCGCTACTGCGGCGAACCGGGTACGTATATTGACGGCCTGTTCATTGATGAATGCTTCGCCTCCATCCGCCGGACCGGCGGCTGGTTCGGCCTGCACTCGGGCTGCTACGAGGGCATGACACGCAACCAGTACCGCTTTGTGAGCGGCCGGTTTGCCTGCGGGCAGGTCAACATCCTGCTGGCCCTGACCGATATCGGTCCCGGCGACGGCGGAACGGTGATTCTGCCGGCCAGTCACAAATCCGAATTCCCGCACCCGCGGCTGCATGAACTGATCCCCAGGGAACCTGGCCGGCCGCCGCTGGACCCGGCCGTGGAGGTCCACCTGAAAAAGGGGGATGCCTTGCTGTTCGTGGATGGCCTGTGCCACGGGGCGGCCCGGCGCACCAACCCGGGCGAGCGGCGCGTGGTGATCTATCGCTACGGGCCAAGCTTCGGCAACACACGCTATGGGTATCGGTACTCGCCCCAGCTTCTGGCCCGGCTGACGCCGGCCCGAAGAAAGATTCTCGAACCCATTCCGCCCCGCCATCCGCCGGCGACGGCTACGAAGCCTTGACCCGGGCGGACCGCCCAGGGGGCGGTAAATCTTGGCCCCCCTCAGCAGGAGATGTGTCGTGAGCATTGATTTTCCTCCCCAGCGCTGGGAGCAGGTTCGCCAGACGTATCGGCGTTGGTGGGCCGACGAACTGGATCGGCCGATTGTCCCCGTCGAGCTGGTCGGACGCGACCCCGGCCGGCCGCGGCCGGCCGCGCCGCTGCTCACCCAAGCCACCTGTGGGGACCTGTCCATTCCGGTCGATGACCTGGTGGACCGCCTCGACTGGGAACTCTCTGGCCGGCTCTTCGCCGGCGACGCCTACCCCTACCTCAATATGGATTGTTTCGGCCCGGGAGTGATGGCGGCCTTCGTGGGGGCGCGGCTGGAAATCACCGCCGGGCAGGTCTGGTTTCACCCGCCGGCCCACGTTCCCATTCAGGACCTGCACCTGACCTACGACCCGGATAACGTCTGGCTGCGGCGGGTGAAGGACCTCTGCGCAGCCATGCGGCGGCGCTGGCAGGGTCAAGTGCTGGTCTCCCTGCCGGATCTGGGGGGCAACTTGGATGTGGTCTCGACCTTCCGGCCGGGCGAGGAACTGCTCCTGGACCTCTACGACCAGCCCGAACAAGTGCAGCGCGTGCTTCAGGAGGTCCATGAGCTGTGGCACCGCTTCTACCGCGAAATCAGCGCCGTACTGGCCCCTGACAACCCGGGCTATACCGCCTGGTGCAGCATCTACAGCGATCGCCCGTATTACATGCTGCAGTGCGATTTCTCCTACATGATCGGGCCGGATATGTTCGCTCGCTTCGTGGCCCCGGAACTCCAAGCCAGTGTGCGACGCCTGGGCCGGGCCTTTTACCACCTGGATGGACCGGGCCAACTGCCCCACCTGGACCACCTGCTGGCCATGCCGCAACTGAACGGGGTGCAATGGGTGCCCGGGGCCGGCCAGCCCGATGGCCGCCACTGGCCCCGGGTATACCAGCGCATCGCCGCCGCGGGCAAGAAAATACAGACCTGGGATGGCTTCGAGGCCCTCGATGCCATCATCGCCCAGACCGGGGCCCCGGGACGCATTCACCATCGCGTCATGACCGCGCCGCTGGCCGATGAAGCCGCCCTGCGGGCCCGCCTGCGCCGGTACGGACTGGAATAAGCCCCCGCGCTGCCCCCAAAGTCCTGGGTTCCGACTCGTCCGCATCGCCCTCTGCTCGTACCACGCCGCAGGGCGGGGCTCGCCCGCAGGGCCCTCCTCTCTGCAAACCAAGCCGTTCGGGCCGGCCTGCCCCTACTCCAGGTAGGTGTAGCCCTTCAACCCCTGTTCGTAAAACCGCGTCAACACGCGCGATTCATCCAGCGACAGCTTGCCTTCCCGCAGGGCCTTTTCGATGCCCTTACGCATGGAACGCATCAGCTCTTCCGAGGAAAACTGCACGTACTGCAGCACCTCACGCACCGTGTCCCCCTCGATGACCTCCTCGATCATGGGCTGGCCATCATCCCCCAGCCGCACGTGCACGGCGTTGGTGTCGCCCAGCAGGTTGTGCAGGTCGCCCAGAATTTCCTGGTACGCCCCCACCAGGAACGCCCCCACCAGGTAATCCCCGCCCCGGTAGGAGTGCAGTTCCAGCACCGGCTTGGAATTGTGCCGGCCCATGAACCGGTCGATCTTGCCATCCGAATCGCAGGTGATGTCGGCCAGCACCGCCCGGCATGTCGGCTCCTCGTCCAGCCGGTGAATGGGCATCACCGGGAAGATCTGGTCAATGGCCCAGGAATCGGGCATGGACTGGAAGATGGACATGTTGCAGAAGTAGGTGTCCGCCAGCATCAGTTCCAGACCCTGGAACTCCTCGGGCTGAAACTCCATGTGCTGCACGATCTTGGCCACCTTGGCGCAGATGCCAAAAAACAACCGCTCCGCCAGGCTGCGGTGCTCCAGGGAGCAGTAGCCCAGGTTAAACAGGTGCAGCGTGGATTCCTTGGCAAGCTGGGCATCGTGGTAATACTCGGTGAAGTTGCTCTCATTGATGCCCTGGAAGGTATCGAACAGGTTGACCACCGGGGCCGGCATGGTTTCCCGGGTCTCGGGGCTCAGTTGCCCGGGCAGCTCGAAGCGGTCGAAGCCCGAGGAACCCACCACATTGAACACCAGCACGCTGTGATAGGCCACCATGGCCCGGCCGGACTCGCTGATGATCGTGGGGTGCGCCACCCCCGCCTCGTCGCAGATCTCCTTCACGTGGAAGACCACATCGTTGGCGTATTCCTGCATCGTGTAGTTGATGGAAGAATCGAAGTTGGTCTTGGACCCGTCATAGTCCACCCCCAGCCCGCCGCCCACATCGATGTACTGCAGGCCCGCCCCCATGCGCTGCAGCTCGACGTACACCCGCACCAGCTCGATGATGGCGTTCTTGATGTTGCGGATGTTGTTCACCTGGCTGCCGATATGGAAGTGCAGCAGGTTCAGGCAGTCCCCAAGGTCGTTGGCCCGGAGGAACTTCAGAGCTTCCACCGCCTCGGACACGAACAGCCCGAACTTCGAGCGCACCCCGCCCGATTCCTGCCACCGCCCGGCGCCCCGGGCCGCCAGCTTCACCCGCACCCCGATCGAGGGTTTCACGTTGTGCAGCTTGGCGTACTTGGCGATCAGCTCCAGCTCGGTGAACTTCTCCACCACGGGGATGATGTTCCGGCCGACCTTGGTCGCCAGAATCACCGCCTCGATGAACTCATCATCCTTGAAGCCGTTGCAGACGATGGGCGTCTCATCGTCCTGCACCAGGCCCATCACGGCCAGCAGTTCGGGCTTGGAGCCCGCCTCCAGGCCAAACCCGTAGGGCTGGCCGAAGGAAAACAGCTCCTCCACCACGTGCCGCTGCTGGTTGACCTTCACCGGATACACGCAGGCGTAAGCGCCGTGGTAATCGTGCTCCTTGATGGCCGCCGTGAAGGCATCATGAAGTTGAACCACGCGGTCCTTGAGAATATCGGTGAAACGGATCAAGAGCGGCAGCCCGATATCGCGCTGGCGGATCTCATCGACCAGCTTGTACAGATCCACGCTGCGCTGGGGCTGGCGGGTGGGATGGACGGCCACGTGGCCTTCGCCGTTGATCGAAAAGTACCCCTGGCCCCAGGCGTCGATGCCGTAAAGCCGGGCGGACTCGCGGGCGTTCCAGGGGTGCTTGCCCTGGCCGTTGGTCAGGGTGGCGGCGGGGAGCGAAGCGCCCACCGGCGCACCGGTGGTGGGAGCAGGGCCGCCGCTGGCGGCGCTGGCCGGCGCGTTGCCGGCGTTCGGGCTGATGGATGTAGTCATGAGGCGTAGGGCTCCCTTAGCAGCACCGTCGCGAGGCACCTTCCCCATTCATCATAAGCATGTGCGGCCGCTTGTGAAGATGATATCCGTCGCGTGGCGCGTGTTTACCCTACGTTCGCGGTCACCGCCTCAACCAGGGAGGATCCTTTCGGATCGCCACGCCCGGGGAGGACCGCTACTTCGCGGGAAACATAACGAGTCTCCTGGGGCGGGAAACAAAGCGAGCCCCCGATGCGGGGGCTCGCGAGGGTCGTAAGGTTGCTTAATCGCAGAATTCAGGCCCGGCGACGCCGCGGCCAAACCAGCAAACTGGCCCCCAACCCCAGCAGAGCAAGGCTGGCGGGTTCGGGGACAACGGCTGTGCTCTCAGTCAGGTAAGCGTAACCACCGGCGGGGATGGTCAGGTTCCACTGGGCGGCGAAGGCCACGTCCGTCGCAATGCCGCCGGCCCCCTGGCCGCCCACTTGGCTGCCGATGCCCGAGGCCGTCAGGTCGGGATTGTTATTGACCAGCTTATCCAAGATCGTCCCCGACACGTTGCTGCCACCACCGAGGCCCAACTGGATGGTCGGTGAACCCACCGAACTACCGGTGGAATAGAGCCCACCGTAGTTGTTGCTCAGGTCGCTGATATGAGGGCCGGTGGGGGAACCGTAGGTGTCCCACTGAGTCACTGTGCCGGCTGACTTGACCTGAGCGAACTCGTACCCGTTGTTAGCCACTGTGGGAGCGCCGTTATTGTCCTGGTACGGGTTGCCCGGCGTGGGCTTGGTCGAGGAAACGCCCGTCAGGGTATAATCGGAATAGCTCCAGAATGACATGGTCAGAGGGGAAGCTGTGGTGTTCGAGATCAGGATCTGCCGGCCCAGGTTGTTGGTGAAGCCGGCAATGCCCGAACCGGTCAAAACATAGCCGATCTTGACCGAGAACTGGCCGTTGTTGTCGGTGTATTGGGTGGCCCCCATGGACCCGGAACTCGAGAGCAGCGATGCACTGGTGCCCGAGTTGATCTCGTTGGCCGTGCCCGAAGCGCCTACGCGGTAGAAGTAGGTCTGCTGGACGGCATCCTGAATCTTGTCGACCCCACCATCGCGGTAGAGGAAGTACAGGCCGCTGCGCGGGCTGGTGGAACTGTAGGCTCCGGTGTTGGTGTAGCCGTAACCCACATTGGCCTGGCTCTGCAGGCTATTCAACACCAAGTCGCTGGCCTGGGCCGCTTGCAGCCCCAGAACCGATGCCACTGCCATCGCCGCCACGATAAGTGCCTTGCGTCGCATACAGTTTCCCCTCTGTCTATCTCCCTGTGCACATTCTGTCGAGCCGGGAGCGATCATTATGAAGATCCTTTGAGGTTCGATTCGGAATTCGCCACGCTTGCTTATTCTTCCGTCGCCCGGCGCCGCGTGGCACCCAGGCCCAGAACAGCCAACCCCGTCAACCCCAACACGGCCGACATTGGCTCGGGAACCGCGCCGGTCGGAGCCGCCGGTTGAATCTGCGTCGACAAGGTAAAGGTCGGGATAAATGCGTTGGACAGGTCGGCACTGTAGCCGTACGCCGAAGACGATGGGGTAGACACCGGATTGACGGACAGAGCTGCAGGCGAGCCAAACACATCGCCGGCCGATGCCGTCTGGATCACCGACCAGGTGCCGTTGCTGCCGTCCTCGGTTACCGCCTGGTTGGGATCGGTGGTGTAGCTGAAAGTCTGGCCCGAGGCCGACCCACCCAGCTCAATGTCGTTGGTCGAGGTCACCACGCCCAAGCGATCCGTCGGCCCGCCCAGTACGGAAACGGTCAGCGCGCTGGTCTGGCTGTCGGGGGTGGCGGTGAAGGTGATATCCAACTCGCCGGCCGAGCCAAACACATACTTGGCCGAGGTCGCGGAGGAGTTGTTGAGCGTCAGCGAGGGCATGGTGCTCAGGCTCAGGCCCATCCCCGAGGCCCCCAACTGTGACACCCCGCCCATGTTCCAGCCCGTGAAAGTCAGCGTGGCCGGATCAAAGGAAATCTGGCTGGAGTTGGCGGTGAAGGTGATGGCGGAGGCGGTCGAGGCCCCGATTCCCAGCAGGCCAGCCACTGCGCCAGCCATCGCCACTTGCGTGAGAGTTGTCTTTCGCATGTTCGCCCCTCTTTCCTTATTAAGAGGTCCTTCGAATTTGGAACCCGGAATGCCTGGCCTTGGCTTACCTGACGCAATTGCACCACGCAGGCGCACACTCAAGGTTGGAATACCCTGGCCATTCGCTCCGGACTGCTTGTTGTGTCTAACCTGCCCCTACACGGCAGATCCTACACCTTCCACTTCGTCCAATTAAACCACCTTTCCGGCCCGTGTCAATGGGAAAATGAGCCCCGCATAAGAAAAAAACCTTAAGACCGTTGATAAATCTTCGCCAACATTAGCTAATGCGTTGCCAATGCATAACTTAACAAAATACTCGGCCAGCTCATTGTCTTGATGAATTTTGTGAGATGTGCTTGTCAGGACTCAGCTTAGGCCCATTTTGTAACGCCCAAGTTTAAAATGGGTTTAAAAAACGCCCCCCATCAATGCGGCCCAATTGCCCACCTTGCCCCCTTTGACACCAATCCATCATCAGGCGCTGGGGACGGGCGGCCAGCGCAGCAGACGATCTCAGACCAGAACTTTGGCTTCCACCGGCCGGTTGCGGCGGCGCTGGGCCTGATCCATCTGCTGGCCGGTGGGGCTCTGGCCGCTGGTCATCATGTCGATGAAGCAGTCAAACAGGTACCGGGCATCATGCGGGCCGGGGCTCGCCTCGGGGTGGTATTGAACCGCAAAAATCGGCTCGGACTGATGGCGGAAGCCTTCCAGCGTGCGGTCGTTGAGGTTGATGTGCGTCGGCTGCCCGCCCACCTTCTCCAAGGCGGCCGTATCCACGGCAAAGCCGTGGTTCTGGCTGGTGATCTCCACCTTGCCCGTGTGCAGGTTCTGCACCGGCTGGTTGCCGCCGCGGTGTCCGAATTTGAGTTTGAACGTGCTGGCCCCCATGGCCAGGCTCAGAAGCTGCTGGCCCAGGCAGATGCCGAAGATGGGCAGCTTGCCCAGAAGGCCTCGCAGCGTCTGGATCGTGGCCGTCACTGCCTCCGGGTCGCCCGGACCGTTGGAAACAAACAGGCCCTGCGGCCGGTGCTCCAGGATCATCTCCGCCGGCGCGCTATACGGCAGCACCGTAACATCGCACCCGGCATCCACCAGGTTGCGCAGAATGTTGTACTTGGCCCCGCAATCCAGGGCGACCACGCGGAAACGGGCGGCGGGCCTGGTGCCGGCGGGGCCTTGCACGGGGGCCCAGACGCCCAGGTCCTGATCCCATTGTCTGGCGGCCTTGGCGGCCACCCATTCCACCAGGTTCCGGCCAACCAGCCCCGGAGCCTTGCGGGCCAAGTCTACGAGATCTGCATCCGAAGCGCCCCCGGAAACGCCTCCGGAAGTTCCCCCGGAATTCCGGGGGACGGTCGAGAGGATCCCGTTCATCGCCCCCCGCGTCCGCAGCTTACGCGTCAGCGCCCGGGTGTCGATGCCGGTAATGCCCGTGACCTTCTGGGCCGCCAGCCAGTCTTCCAGGCGGCTGGTCGAGCGGTAGTTGGAAGGCAGGTTGGCCAGCTCACGCACCACAAAACCCGCCACGTGGGATTTGAAGCTTTCCAGGTCCAGATCGTTGACCCCGTAGTTGCCGATCAGGGGGTAGGTCATGGTGACGATCTGCCCGGCATACGATGGATCCGTCAGGATTTCCTGGTAGCCGGTCAGGGACGTGTTGAAGCACACCTCACCATCAATGTGGCGCGGCTCAAGATGACCGAAAGCCTGGCCATAGAAGACCGAGCCGTCGGTAAGAGCCAGACGAGCCAGAGGCCGGGAGTTGTCATGGAGCATGGGCAGGATTATAGCGGCATCGCCTCCGGCCAGGGGCTAAAAGCAAACACAAGGGGACCATCGGCTGGCCGCGGTCGAGTCTCCTCCGCAGCCCGCCCCCGGATTCGGCCCCCGGATCCCGCCCCCGGATTCCGCCCCCGGATCCCGCCCCCGGATCCCGCCCCCGGATTCGGCCCCCGGATCCCGCCCCCGGATTCGGCCCCCGGATTCGGCCCCCGGATTCGGCCCCCGGATTCTGCTCCCCGGCCGCTGCCCCCTCCTTAGGGTTCGTGCCGGCCCACGCAGGGCAGAAACGCCGGCAACCGGCGGCCAGGGCTTCCCGTTCGAGGATCTCTGGCCTCCGCTGGGGCAGATGCCGGCTGCCTGTCCGTGGACGCTGGCCCGGGCGTGGTGGCGCAGGGCGCAGAGCGTACCGCTGATAAGGGGCCGGCCCCGGCGGGCGACCCGGCGCCGCTTGGCGGACCGGGCCACAGGCTGGACAAGGCCGCCGCCCCGCATTCCGGGCACGTGGCCGACCGGCCATGGCTCAGGTCATAGCCGCAGCTCAGGCACTTGGCCAGCCGCCCCGTGGCCTTCTCAAACGCCAAAGCCGCCCCCAGGCTCCGGCGCACGCGCCGGCCCACGATCCTGCACATCGTCCACATGATGGCCACCCCGATCACCCAGATGTACACGCTCACCCACACGCTCCAGCCCACCAGAATGTGATGATCGAACACCGCCTGCCAGATTTCATCCACGCCCGGGGCCACCAGCCCCAGCCCAAACAGCCCCAGCCCGGTGTTGTACCACGGCTGGAACGGCCGCCAGGCCAGACGCTCGTACAGACGCAGACGGCGTTCCGCCTGGCGCCCGGGCATTTTGGCAAGTTCGGGGTACGCCTGGCCCAGGCGGTACACCAGCCAGCGGGCGGCACTGGAAAACGCCCAGGCACTCTGCGGCAGGGCCACCTGCCAGCACAGGGCCAGCGAAGCGACGAGACCGCCCCTGGTTCCCTCGGAGGGGGATGCAGGAGGATCGTCATCAGTCATGGGTGTCATGGTCCTGTGCGGCGCCACCTCACCGTGCCCGGCGCACAAGAAGGCCAGCGTCATCCCCGGAAGGGACCCGCCATCGGTTGTGCGTTGGAGGCCCTTGCCACCCGCCATCCGGCCGCAAGCGGCGGCCAAGGCGGGCCAGGGGCGTGCGTATCAAAAATCATGCTACGCCCGCGATGGTGGCGGGACAAGGGGCTGGGGAAGCTTTTTGGGGGGCGAGGGAGCGGAATCGAGGATCTCGGATCGATGATCTCTGTCTCGGAAGGCGATGCACAAGAGCGAGATCTCTGATCTGGGCGGAAGGGGCGGCAGGGGGATGGGGGCGGGGGGGGTGGGGGACCGCAGGAGCAGGCCGGAGGCGA
>JAJXSS010000444.1 GCA_021784455.1 Planctomycetota bacterium | reverse complement strand
CCCGATGTCGTTATCGCGCGGGACATGACCGGCAAGAGCTTTACGTTGAAGGTCCGGGACAACGGCCGCAACTATGAGGTGTACCTCAACGGGCAGAAGGTGGGAGCCGGCTATTACGACCGGCCCAAGGGGAAAAACGCCTTCCGCTGGGGAATGTATGTCGGAGAGCACAAGGTCACCCAGGATGCCATGATTTTTGTTACAGGAGTCGAATTCCATTGAAGCCCAGGATGCTAGTCGAGTTGGCCGAGGCCCCGTTGGCGATCGGCACACGGCGGCCGCGGTTCTCGTGGGAAGTTCCCCTGGCCGGCCGGGGCCGTCGCCAGAGCGCCTATCAGCTTCTGGTGGCGACCGCCCCCGACCGATTGCTGCCGGCAAGAGCCGACCTTTGGGACAGCGGCAAGGTCGAATCCTCGCAATCAGCCCACGTGGTTTATGGCGGCGCCGAACTGCGCCGCAACACGGACTACTACTGGGCCGTCGGGCTGTGGGATGAGGCTGGCCAGCCCCTTGGCTTCAGCCCGCCCGCATCCTTCGGCACCGCGCTGTGGGAGGATAGCGACTGGCAGGCCCGATGGATCGGCCTGGGGGACCCCCGGGAGCCGTTTTCCGACCCGGACACCTTTCAGCAGGATCGCATCGCTCCCGAGGTTCAGGCGGTGGAACCGGACCCGCGGGCGCCCCTGCTTCGGAAGGAGTTCGAGATCGGGCAACCCGTCAAGCGGGCGCGAGCCTTTGTGTGCGGGGTTGGGCTGGGCGAGTTGCGGCTCAACGGGCAGAAGGTGGGCAGCGATGTGCTGTCCACCCCGCGCACAGAGTTTCGCAAGAAACTCCTGTATTCGACCTACGATGTAACGCCCCTGCTCCGAGTCGGAAAGAATGCCGTGGGTCTCATCCTGGGCAACGGCTGGTTCAATGGACAGAAGAAGTACTGGGGGTGGCGGATGCAGTGGTATGGTTCGCCCCGGGCCATCCTGCAATTGGAGATCGAATGCGCTGACGGGTCGGGCGTGCGAATCTGCAGCGATGAATCCTGGCAGGGAAGCGGGTCGCCGCTCACGTTCAACTGCCTTTACGATGGCGAAGACTACGATGCCCGCCTGGAGCAGGATGGCTGGGATTCTCCGGGTTTTGCGGCCCGGTCCTGGCGCCCCGTCCATCTCGTGCCTTCGCCCGGGGGCCGGCTCGTGCCCGTACCGCATCAGCAGGGAAGGATCGTCGAGACGATCCGCCCCGTAGCCATGAGCGAGCCGCGGCCGGGGACCTTTGTCTATGACCTGGGACGCAACCTGACCGGCTGGGCCCGGCTGGCCGTCGCGGGCGGCAAGGCCGGCGAGGTGGTCAGGCTGCGCTTCGCCGAGGCCATCGATGCGGCCGGGATGCTCGACCCCCGCAGTAACGGCCACGCGCGTCAGGCGGACACCTATACCCTCAAGGGCGGCGGGCACGAAACCTACGAACCGCGCTTCACTTATCACGGCTTTCAGTATGTGGAAGTGACCGGCTTTCCGGGAACCCCCGACCTTGACAGCCTTGAAGGCTGTTTTGTCCGCACGGCGGTGGAGCCAACCGGCGCGTTTGCCTGTGGTCACGAACTGCTCAACAAGATCCATCGCTGCACGGTGCAGTCGCAGCAGTGCAACCTCCAGATGGGCGTCCCGACGGACGACACCCAGCGCACCGAACGTCTGGGCTGGGCGGGGGACGCCTGGAGTTATGCCGTCGAGGCCTTCTATAACTTCGACGCGGCCCGGGTGTTCGCCAAATGGATTGCCGACTTTTACGACCAGCAGGACGACACCGGCATGGTGGGCATGATCGTGCCGCAGGCCGGTCCGGAAGAAGACCTGGTGTGGAGTGCGGCCTTTGTGCTGATTCCGTGGTGGCAGTATCTGCATTACGGAGATCGCCGGATTCTGGAGGACAGCTATCCCTACCTGCAGCGCTACCTCGCATATCTTCAGGCGACGGGCCGGAAAGAAGTGCATCCCTTGCCGGCGGACAAGGCTTACCGGGCCATGCGCTGGTTTTGTCCGCGCGAGGACCGCTACCCGGCCGAATCAGAGCGGGGCCACCTGCAGATTTCCCAGTGGGGCGACCACCTGGCCACCAACGAGGGTTCCTCCGGTGCCCGGCGTAACCAGCCGCTGTCGATCGCCACGGCCTTTTATTTTCAGGACGTGAAGACGATGGCGTGCATCGCCGAGGTGCTGGGCCAGACGGCCGATGCCCGGGGATACCGGGACCTGGCGGACCAGATCAAAGCCGCCTTCAATGAGCGGTTTTTTGACCCCAATACCGGCTACTACGACATCGGATGCCAAAGCGCCCAGGCCTGGCCGCTGGCGTTCGGTCTGGTGCCCCAGGAGCACCGCGCCCAGGTCGCCAGCTACTTCCACAGCAGCGTCCACCATCGCCAGCAACGCCTGACCACCGGCTATGCCGGAACCAAATGGGCGATTGCGGCTCTGGCCGAGAGCGGCCGCCACGACATCATCTGGAACCGGGCCATCGCCAGCGACTACCCGAGCTGGGGGTATATGCTGCGCGATCCGCGGCGCACGACGATTACGGAAAACTGGATGGGAAGCGGCTCGCTTTGCCACACCACCCTGGGCGCGGCACTGGACGAATGGTTTTACTGGGGCCTGGCGGGTATCCGTCCCGATGAGGCCGCTCCGGGATTTGCGAAGATCATCTTCCAGCCCTATCTGCCCCGAGATCTGCCGTGGGCGCGAGCCTCCTTGCGGACGGCGCGCGGCGAGATCGTTTCGGACTGGAAACACGATGGCAAGACGGCCACTTTGAAGGTTTCCCTTCCCGCCAACAGCACCGGTACCGTCGTGATCGCGGCAGACCCGGCCACGCCGGTGACCGAGGGCGGCGTGCCGGCGGCCACAGCCCCGGGCATCCGCGCGGTCCGTGCCGAGAACCAGATGACTGTGATCGAGCTGGGATCCGGAACGTACTGCTTTGAATTCGCAGTGGGATGGAACGGGGCCCCCAAATGATTCCGTTTCGAGCCGTCGAATGAAGCGGGCGGAGACGGCAGGCGGAGCACAACACTTCAGCACTTTACCCGTAGCGCGCGGGCGGCCCCCTGCCCGCAAGATCGGCCGGGGATGCATCGGCCCGGATGATGGAAGCCTGGCGCCCCGCCGTTTCACACGGCATGGGGCGGATTGGGGGTGCCGGGGATGCGGTTGGACTGGCGTTTGATGGGCCGCTGCGGCAGGACGATCTGGCGGCGCTGAGGGGTCAACCGCGTCAGCAGTTCTTCGGATGGGTAGTAGGGATGGCGGAAGTTGCCCCACGATGGACCGTAGCGATAGACCACGATGCGGCGTTCACCGGGGTTGATGCGTCGGGCCGAGCCGTGGCAGATCGCATCCACGAACAAGAGAGCATCGCCGGCCTGCATGTGTACTTCGATGGCCCCGGCGACGCCCTCGGCCGAGGATGCCTCGCCCGGGCGGATGCCATGATCGCGCATGTTGGGCGGGGGAAAATGGGCTTTGTGCGAGCCGGG
>JAJXSS010000443.1 GCA_021784455.1 Planctomycetota bacterium | reverse complement strand
CGTCTCCATCCTGTTGCAGGGCGAGTCCGGCACCGGCAAGGAACTCTTGGCGCGGGCGATCCATTACGCCAGCGGCCGGGCCGACAAGGCCTTCGTGGTTGAGAACTGCGGTGCCCTGCCGGACACCCTGCTGGAGTCGGAACTGTTCGGCCACAAGCGTGGCGCCTTCACTGGCGCCTATGAGGAACGCATCGGCCTGTTCCAGCAGGCCGATGGCGGCAGCCTGTTCCTGGACGAGATCGGCGAGACCTCGCCCGCTTTCCAGGTGAAGCTGCTGCGGGTATTGCAGGAAGGCGAATTCCGCCCCCTCGGCAGCAGCCGTTCGCAGACCGTGGACGTGCGGGTCATTGCCGCCACCAACCGCGACCTCGAAGCCGAGGTGCAGGCAGGCCGCTTTCGCGGCGACCTCTACTACCGGCTGGCCACGGTGCCGTTGCAGGTGCCGGCCCTGCGCGAGCGGCCCATGGACATCCCCCTGCTGGCCGTGAGTATCCTGGAGCGGGCCAGTGCCGGCCTGGGCCGGCCAGTGAAGGGCTTCGCTCCGGGTGTGCTGGAGCACATGGCCGCTTACGTCTGGCCGGGCAACGTGCGCGAACTGATGAACGAGATCCAGCGCATGCTGGTGTTGTCCGACGGCCCGATCCTGGGCGCGGAACAGCTCGCCCCCGCGATCCGCCAGTCCAACCCGGCAGAGAGGGCGGATGAAAACACCGGCCTGCGCGGCCAGGTCGATGCCCTGGAAATCAAGCTGCTGCAGGAAACCCTGGCCCGCCATCAGGGAAACATCTCCCGGGCGGCGCAGGAACTGGGCTTGTCCCGCCTGGGCTTGCGCAGCAAGATGCAGCGGCTGGGCGTGGAACGGCCAGCGCGTCAAGACAAGGTGGAGGAACATGACTAAACCCCTGAATCTGCTTTGGCTCCAGTCCGGCGGCTGCGGTGGCTGCACATTGTCCTTGCTCAACGCCGAGCAGCCGCACTTGTTTGCCCTGCTGGAAGAGTCCGGCATTCGTCTCCTGTGGCACCCCAGCCTGAGTCAGGAAAGCGGCAGCGAAGCCCTGGATATCCTTAAAGCTTGCGCTGAGGGTCGGGAACGACTGGACATGCTTTGCGTGGAAGGTTCCGTGATGACCGGCCCCCACGGTAGCGGGCGGTTCCACATGCTGTCCGGGACGGGCCGACCCATGATGTCCTGGGTGGCGGACCTGGCCGCCCGCGCACAGCATGTCCTGGCGGTGGGGACCTGCGCTGCCTACGGCGGCATCACTGCTGCCGGCGGCAACCCGGGCGGGGCAGTCGGGCTGCAATACGACGGCGACCATCCGGGCGGCCTTTTGGGGGCGGACTTCCGCTCCGGCTCCGGCCTGCCCGTGATCAACGTGGCGGGCTGTCCCACCCATCCAGGCTGGGTACTGGATACCCTCATGGCGCTGGCCCTGTCACGGCTCGACCTCGCCGATCTGGACCCGCTCAACCGGCCCCGTCTCTATGCCGATCACCTCGTGCACCACGGCTGTCCGCGCAACGAATACTACGAATTCAAGGCCAGCGCCGAGAAGACCTCCGACCTGGGCTGTCTGATGGAGAACCTGGGCTGCAAGGGCACTCAGGCTCACGCCGACTGCAACACCCGCTTATGGAACGGCAGCGGCTCCTGCCTGCGCGGGGGCTATGCCTGCGTGAGTTGCACCGAGCCCCATTTCGAGGAACCTGGCCATCCCTTCGCCGAAACGCCCAAAATCGCCGGCATCCCCATCGGCCTGCCCTCGGACATGCCCAAGGCATGGTTTGTCGCCCTCGCCGCGCTGTCGAAGTCCGCCACGCCAAAACGGGTGCGGGAGAATGCGGTGGCGGACCACACGGTGGTGACGCCGATGATCAAAAAGACGAGGTTGAAGTGAAGGGGCGAAGGATGGCGTTTGAATTGCCTGGCTGTAGCTGGCTTTCCTCTTGTCTTGGCTGGAAGCGCAAGCCATGAGTACCCGCATCCTCGGCCCCTTCAACCGTGTCGAGGGCGACCTTGAGGTCAGACTCGAAATCGCCGAAGGGCGGGTGGCCGCCGCCTACGTGAACTCGCCTATGTACCGGGGCTTCGAGCAAATGCTGCAGGGTAAGGATCCGATGGATGCGCTGGTGATCGTGCCGCGCATTTGCGGTATCTGTTCCGTCTCCCAGAGCGCCGCCGCAGCCAAGGCTCTGCGCGGCCTCATGGGCTTGACGCCGCCGGAGAACGGCCTGCTGGCCGAACACCTGGTGACTGCCTGCGAAAACCTGGCGGATCACCTGACCCACTTCTACCTGTTCTTCATGCCCGATTTCGCCCGCACCACCTACCAGGACAAAACCTGGTTCCCCCGGCTGGCGGCCCGCTTCAAGGCGGTGGAAGGGAGCGCGGCGGCCGACGTGCTGCCGGCGCGCTCAGCCTTCATGCACCTGATGGGACTCATGGCCGGCAAGTGGCCCCACACCCTGAGCCTGCAACCCGGCGGCAGCGCCCGGCCGCTGGAACAGTCGGAGGTGCTGCGCCTGATTGCCCTATTGCGTTCTTTCCGTCGCTTTCTCGAACGCCATACGTTCGGCGATGCCCTGGAGACCATCGCTGGGCTGGATAGTCTGACGGCCCTGCACCGTTGGCGCACGGGGCGTAGCGGCGATTTGGCCCTGTTCCTCGAGGCGGCCTTCAGTCTAGGACTGGAGCGTGTGGGCCGTGGTACCGACCGCTTTCTGAGTTACGGCGCTTACGACCGCTTTCCCGCCGGGATCTGGGATGCCGGGCCGGCCCCTTTCGATCCAGCCGCCATCCTGGAAGACCTCAGCTCCGCCTGGATGGCCGGCGAGACCTTGGCGCCGGCCCAAGGGTTGACCGATCCCCTGGCGGACAAGGAGGGCGCCTATTCTTGGTGCAAGGCGCCGCGTTACAACGGCGAGGTGATGGAAACCGGCGCCCTCGCCCGACAGATGGTGGCCGGCCATCCGCTGGTGCGGGAACTGGTGGCCGCGTACGGCGGCAGCGTATTGGCCCGGGTGTTGGCGCGCCTGCTGGAACTGGCCCTGGTAGTGCCGCAGATGGAAGCGTGGGCCCGGCAACTGGTGCCCGGCCAGGCCTGGTGCGATCACGGCAAGCTGCCGGAGGATGGCTACGCCATGGGGTTGGTGGAGGCGGCCCGCGGTGCTCTCGGGCACTGGGTCAGCGTGCAACATGGCCGAATCCAGAACTACCAGATCATTGCCCCCACGACCTGGAACTTTTCGCCGCGCGATGCGGCGGGCGTGCCCGGCGCCCTGGAGCAGGCCCTGGCCGGCATGGCCGTGGATCCGGATGACCCCATGCCGGTGACGGTGCAACATGTGGTGCGCTCGTTCGACCCTTGCATGGTGTGTACGGTGCATTGAAACGGGAGGGGGAATGCGTAATGGCGTAAACAAAGCAGCAAGGCCGGGGGTACCCACCGCCCCCCGCTCCGCGTCTGCCTTGCCCCACCTTGAGGTCCACGATGCAGTGGGCGAGGAAGCCTGGATCGAGGTCATCAAA
>JAJXSS010000039.1 GCA_021784455.1 Planctomycetota bacterium | reverse complement strand
ATTTCCACCATGGGGGCGATTATAGGGCGTCTGGGGTCTGGGATACGGGGTAGGGCTAAGGAACCGGGGCGCCTCATCCCCGCTCCCCCACGTTCCGCAATGCCCCATTCATCCATCGCGATGTCTTGGGGGACGCCTGGGGGTGCTCCGGGGGTACGCCGGGGGCGATCCGGGGGTACTCCGGGGGTTGCCGATGGGGCGGCAGTCGTTAGGCTGGCCGGGATGAGCGAACTTCCTCCCGTCCAGGCGAACAGGAATGGTCCATGGCTGGTGCTGGGGCTGGTGACCGTAGGGCTGGTGTTACTGGTGTTGGGTCTGGCCTGGTGGGCGGGGATCGGCCGGTCGGAGGAAGCGGGACCGGTGGTGGCGCGGCACTTTGACCGGGCCGCCGCCCAGCGCGAGGCGCAGGCCCTGGGCAGCCAGCTCACCACGGCCATCGGGGGGGGGCAGGCCAGCAGGATGTTGCCGCAACTGGAGCAACTGGTGCGCCGGTATCCGGGCTTTGCCGATGCCCATACGCTGCTGGCCCAGGCGTACATCGCCTCCGGCCGGCCGCGGTCGGCCTATGAAGAGCTGGAGAAGTCGCTGCAGTTGAATCCCTTGCAGGCCGAGTTGCACGAGCTGGCGGGCACGATCGCGGTGAAGCTGAACCGGCTGGATGAGGCGGAAAAGCACTACCGGGCGGCGGTCGGGCAGGAAAGCCGCAAGGCCAAACCGCGGCTGCTGCTGGCCCAGGTGCTGATCCAGGAGAACAAGCTGGATGAGGCGGAAAAGGTGATCCTGCAGGCCCTGGTCCTGGATTCCAATTCGCACACGGGTTACGCCCTGCTGGCGGATGTGTTTGCCCGGCAGGACAAGCTGCCGCTGGCGCTGCAGGAGATCGACAAGGCGATTGCCCACGAGCCGGCGAATAACCGCGAAGTGGTGATCCAGTATGCCCGAACCAAGGCGCAGTTGCTGCGGCGGGCCAACCGGCCGCAGGAAGCGCTGCAGGTGCTGGCCACGCTGCCGGCGCGGGAGCGGCTGGACATGTCGATCATGGACGACATGGCCACCTGCTACGCGATGATGGGCGAGCCGGGGCGGGCGGCGGCCATGTTCGAGCAATACCTGATCCTGGATCCCACGGACGACCGGGCCGCGGCGCGGTCGGTGCACTGGTACCTGCAAGCGCACGATGCGGCCAACGCGCAGCGCATGCTGCAGCGCCTGCGGCAGATCAACCCGCGGGCCGTGGAATTGCCGGATCTGGAGGCGCAGGTGAAACAGGCGGCGAGGGGCAAGGGGTGAGGGGCCCGGATTTTCGATTTTGAATTTTCCAGGTTCGATTTAGAACCCAAAAGGTGGGGCCGAAGACGGGATCCGCCCGATGGCGCTGTGGCTGGCGGCGGCGGCATCGGATAATCTGTGGCCCATGCCTGAGCTTGGACCCATACCGGCCGTCGTATTCGACCGCGCCACCCAGACGCCGGGGGCGGGGGGGGATGTGTCTTCTCTGATCGCCCCGCCGTACGATGTGCTGGATGAGGGGCCCAAACGCCAGCTTCTGGCGGGTGATGCGCACAACATCGTGGCCATCGACCTGCCGTTTACGCCGCCGAAGGTGGTGGGCCCGGAAGCGGTGTACGCCCAGGCGGGAGCGACGTACCGCTCGTGGCTGGCATCGGGGGTCTTGGTGCGGCGGCCGCGGCCGGCGGTGTACGTGTATCAGCAGACGTTTACACACGGGGGCAAGACGTTCCATCGCCGGGGTCTGATCGCCAACCTGCGGGTGCAGGAATTCGGCCCGACCCCCGGAGGTCGGGGCGGGCTTTGGCCGCACGAGCAGACGTTTGCGGGGGGCAAGGAAGACCGGTTGAAACTGATGCGGGCGTGCCAGGCGCAGCTTTCGCCGATTTTCGGGCTGTACCGGGACCCGGACCATCGGGTGGGGCGGCTTCTGCAGGGCGTGATCGAGAATCAGCAGCGAATGTGCGCGGGGACGACGGCCAATGACGGGGTCCTGCATTCGCTATGGGAGGTCAGCGAGCCCCAGATGATGGCTGCCTTGACGGAATCGATCGCCGGGGGAGACGTTTACATCGCCGATGGCCACCATCGCTACCACACGGCCCTGAACTACCGCAACGAACTGGCGGCCAAGACCGCGTTGGCCCCGGATCATCCGGCCAACTTCTGCCTGTTCGTGCTGGTGGCGATGGAAGACCCGGGAATGATCGTCTTGCCTACGCACCGGGTGCTGGGGGGGATGCACGGGTTTTCCATGGCAGCCCTGGTGAAGGCGTCGGCGGGGCGGCTGAAGATCAAACCCTGGTCGGGAGGGGACCTTCAGGCCCTGGCGCAGGCGCTGCCGCAGGCGGGGCCGCACGCGGTGGGGCTGGTGACGGCCGGCGGGGGCGAGGCCCTGGCAATGGCGATCGCCACCCCCGTGGAGCGCGATCCGCTGGCGGCGAGGTTTGCCCAGCGGGCCCCAGCTTGGCGGCTGCTGGATGTGGCGATCGTGCAGCATCTGATCATGGAGGAGATCTGCCAGAAGGCGTTCTACCCGGCGGGGACGCCGCCGATGTGGAAATTTCCCCACGAACTGGAACAACTTTCTGAATACTTGCTTAGCGATGGCTTTCAACTGGGGTTGGTGTTGCAGCCGACACCCCTGAAGGCGGTGATGGATGTAAGTCAGGCCGGGGAGCTGATGCCGCAGAAGAGCACGTTTTTCTATCCTAAACTGGCCACCGGGCTGGTCATCAATCCACTGGAATGAAGGAGCGCGGAATTTTGGATTGGAGATTTCAGATTTTAGATTTCAGATTCCAGTCTGCGGGCGTGCGTTTCGGCGAAGTGTTCACCGGCCGCGTGGGCTGGTTCAATCTGATATCTGCCATCTGAAATCTGCAGTTTGAAGCCAGCCATCCAAGAAATCGTCTTGCCTCCCACTCCCTCCCATCCCGCCGCCCGCTCTGACCAGGAGCTGATCCGTGCCTATCAGGACGGGGATCAGGGGGCGTTCGTGGAGCTGGTGGAGCGGTACCGGCTGGAACTGTTTCACTTTCTGGCCCGGTTTGTGAACGACCGGGTGGCGGCGGAGGACGTATTTCAGGAGGCGTTTCTCCAAGTTCACATTTCGGTGGACAGCTTCGACACGGAGCGGCCGTTCAAGCCCTGGCTTTTTACGATTGCGGCCAATAAGGCCCGGGACTACCTGCGGCGGACGAACCGCACGGCCAGCCACATCACTTCTCTGCCCGATGCCCAGGGGGATGGGGACCGGGCGGTGGTGGAACTGATGGATGCGCAGTTACCGGAACCGGGGGAACTGGTGGTGAACCAGGAGACGCGGCGGCTCGTAAAGGAAGTGGTGGGTTCCTTACCGGACCACCTGCGGGAAATTCTGCTGCTGGCCTATTTTCACCAGATTCCGTATAAGGACATCGCCAGGACGCTGAATATTCCCCTGGGGACGGTGAAGAGCCGGCTACACGCCGCGGTGGGGACTTTTGCCCAGGCGTGGAAGCAGCGTCAGGAACCAAGCGGAAAGGACTCCGACTGAACCCGAACTGGGCCGGGGGTGGGGTACGTATGAATGGAAGGTTTGGAGCGGGACGAGCGCGGGAGGCGGGACGGGATTAGAAAAGTCAATCGGGCGCGGCCGAACGCACGGTAAGACGTTCGGGCCGGCCCCGACCTACAAGAGACGGCAGAGCCGAGACATGGCCTTATCTGAGAACCCAATTCGCGTGCGGATGCTGAGCCCGGCCGATGGCCAGGCCCTGGACCGGGCGCTGGATGCGCTGGCGGGGCGGGCTGGCGGCGCGACGGGCCCGGCGGCGGAGGCTGGCGATGAGCGGGTGGCCCAGATGCTCAAGCTGCTGAACGAGTGGCCGGTGGAGGACCCGCCGGCCGATCTGACGCAGCGCACGCTGACCCGCATTACGGATCACGAGCAGCGGCAGCGGCTGGCCATGAATATCCAGGCCTTATCCGCCCCGGCGGTGGCCTTCCGCTGGCGGGAATTGATGACCGTGGCGGCGGTGGTGCTGATCGGGTTGTCGCTGCTGTGGCCGATGCTGGCCCAGACCCGTGATGAAGCGCGGCGCATTGCCTGCCAGGCGCGGCTAGGCAGCGCCGGGATGGCCATTGGGGACTACGCGAATGACAACCAGGGCCAGATGCCGCACCAGCCGCAAACCGCCTGGACCTCGGTGGGTCTGCCCGCAGAGCCCGACCGGCCCCAGACGTCCAACTCGGCGAATCTGTATCTGTTGGTGCGGCAGGGCTACATCGACCCGTCGACCCTGGCCTGCCCGGCCAACCCCTACACGCCTAAGGGCATGACGCCGGAAATGACGGACTGGCCCACGCCCCAGGCCGTGCCGTATTCGTACCAGAACCAGATGGTGAAGGTGCCTCCGCGGCTGGACAGCATTCCCACGGTGGTGATTCTGGCGGACCGCAATCCGCTGTTCGCTCCCGATCCGAATAATCCGCACGTGGTGGTGTTCCAGCGCAACGTGCAGTTCACGGCCCCGTCGTACCTGCACAACCGCCGGGGCCAGAACACGCTGATGGCCAACGGGGCCGTGCTGTGGCGCCGCGATCCGGTCATGCCCAACAACGACAACATCTGGCTGGCCAACGGGATCACTAATTACCAGGGCAATGAATCACCGGCAGGACCGGAGGATTCCTTCCTGGTGCCGTGAAGCAGCCACGGAAACCCAGGACCTTGAACCGGGGACCTGGAACCCGATTTTCACTGAGCCCTTTTCCTCTCCTTGAGCCGACTCCGCCCCTCCCGGAGCCGGCTCTTTTTCTGGGTGAAGCAGGCCCCTTCTCGATCGGCGCGGGCTCTTTGGCGTCAAGGGGGGAACGTGACGGGCCGGGTTCAGGCCCCTACACTCTGCACACGGCCCGTCCGGGGACGGGGGGCCCGGGCGCGGGCCGCACGCGAGTGAGCACCATGCAATGCAACGTTGTGCCCTTGAATCCGGCCAACCGGCTGGGCCTGAATTACCGCGCCGAAGCCGCCCATCTGCCGTGGCCTTCGTGGATTACCGATGGCCACGTGCACCTGTCGGGGGTGGAGGCGGTGCGCCGCTACTTCGAGGTGGCCGCGTGGTTCGGGGTGAAAAACGCCTGGTCGCAGACGCAGCTTGAGGAGGTGGATGCGTTGCAGAGGGCATTCCCCGGGAGGATCGAATTCGTGGCCGTGCCCAACTACGCGGCGAGAGATCAGGCGGACACCTTCACGACCGACTGGCTGCGGCGGATCGAGGCGTTCCGGGCCCGGGGGGCCCGCATCGCCAAGTTCTGGGCGGCGCCGCGAGGGCTGGATTTTCACGAGAGCTTCAAGCTGGACCATCCCACGCGGCGCCGGGCTATCAAGCTGGCCTACAGCCTGGGCATGGCCATCATGGTGCACGTGGGGGATCCGGATACGTGGTTTGCCACCAAGTACCGGGATGCGGCCAAGTACGGCACCAAGATGGAGCAGTACCGGCCCCTAGAGGCGCTGTTGGATCAATACCCCGACCGGCCGCTGCTGGCGGCCCACATGGCCGGTCACCCCGAGGACCTGGAGCACCTGCAGCGCCTGCTGGACCGCTACCCGAACCTGCACCTCGATACCTCGGCCACCAAGTGGATGGTGCGGGAACTGTCCAAGAACCCCGGGAGTCTGCGCGCGTTTCTGCAGCGCAATCCGGGCCGGGTGATCTTCGGCACGGACCTGGTCGTCAACTCCAACGACGATCCGGCGACGGCCCACGACCTCTACGCCAGCCGGTTCTGGGCCCTGCGCACGCTGCTGGAGACCGATTACCACGGCCCCAGCCCGATCGTGGACCCGGACCTGTCGATGGTGGATCCATCGCTACCGGCCCAGAGCACTGCGACCTTACACGGCTGTGCGGCCGACGCGGCGACGCTGGGGGCGGTGTACCAGTCGGCCGCGGCGGGATTTCTGGCGAAGCTGAAGTAGGTTCGGAGGCCCGTGGGTTCAGCCCTGGGGCGAACGTCGTCCGTGGGTTCGGCCCTGGCTGAACGCGATTCCTCTTTCTCTGAAATCGCCAAACGTTCCGCCGGCGCCGAAACTGGGCCAGATGTTCGGCCGGGGCCGAACTACCGGCGGCGGGCGGCGCAGCGGCTGACGGTGACGCCGACTTCCAGACCGCGACGGTCGGCCATTTCCCGGCCGAGGTGGGCGAGTTGATCAGGGGGCAAGACCTGGCCGGCCAGGGGAAAGAGTTCCTGGTCTTCGAGGGCGATGTGGGGCTGGTAAAGGTCGCGAAGCTGCTGTACCAGGCGGGCGAATTCCTGCTGCACAGCGGGCGCGAGCCGGCCGGTGGCCAGCCAGCGGCGGCCCAGCTCATCGAGGCGGTCGTGGGCGCTCTGGGCCGCGCGGTGATCGCGCTCCAGGGCGGCCACCGTGGCCAGAGCCGCCTGGGCCCGGCCATCCCCCAGCGCTCTCAGACGGGGAAACAGCGAGACCTCCTCATCCTGCGTGTGCAGTGGGGCGGCCGCCCGGAAGTAGCGCAGGGCGGTGTCGAGGGCCTGGGCCTGTTCCGGGGGCAGGGGGGAAGGGGGATCGGAGATTGCAGATTTCAGATTTGAGATTGAAGGCGAAGACCCCTCACCCGGCCTCTCCCCGGCCGACCGGGGAGAGGGGACAGAGGCGTCGGCCAGGTGAGCCAGGATGTCCAGGAATTTCTCGATGCGACGATGGCACTCGCTGAGCATGGCCAGCGGCTGAGTGAAGTCGGCGAGGGGTTTTTGGCCTAGTTGGACGGGCATCGGAGGATTCCGGGGGTCAACCGCGCAGACACGCGGCCAGGAAGCATAGGTCGGCCAGGACCAGCAGAGTCAAAGCGATCAGGGCGCCCAGATAGACGCGGAAGCGGGTCTGGTCGGTCGCGGTAGGCATGGCGGCACCGGGGTGCGCAAGAGGTTCGGCCGGGGCCGAACCTATGCGGACTCGCGCTGGATGGCACGGGGGAAGAGGATGTTGTTCTCCTTGTGCACGTGCTGGTGCAGGTCCTGTTCGAAGCGTTGCAGGGCATCGTAGTAGGCGTGCCAGGTATGGCAGGCCTCGGGCGGCAGCGTGTAGCCCCCGGAGAGCTGGCGTATCGTGGCCAGCGCGTTGCCGGCCGAGTCATGCTCCATCTCCATGACGCGGATGGGGTTGGCGATGCTGCCGCAGTGGAAGCCCCCGGAACCGGCGTGCTGATCCAGTTGGCGGATCATGGGGAAGAGGATCATTTCTTCCTTGCGCATGTGAGTTTCCAATTCGGCGGCGCAGGCCTCGAAGGTGGCGGCGATGTCGGCGACATAGGCGAAATGCGGGCCGTGGACGCGGGTAACTTTGCGGCCCATTTCGATCAGGCGGGGCATTTCGGTCTTGAGATAGGCGTGGTGCGTGGACTGGATGTGGTCGCACAGGTCGGTGAGGGAGGCCTGGGTCCAATCCGTGGCATCCGGCTGGGCCCCGGCCTCCTTCCGGGAGGCCTCAAGAGCGGCCACGACGTGGCGCACATCCAGCCCCTTCTCCCGGCAGGCCAGGGACAGAGGCTTCTTGCCCCCGCAGCAGTAGTCGATGTCGAAGGCTTCAAAAATGCGGGCGCGGTCGGGGTTTTCGGCGACGAGCTGGCCGACGGTGGCGGTCAGGAGATCGGAGGTAGTTTCGGGGGCGGTGGTCATGGGGGGCTCCTTGGATTGCATATTTCAGATTGCAGAGTTCAGATTCAAGAGGTCGATGCCAGGGTGTGGTCTGTTTCTCTGACCGATCAACCAGGCAACCGGTTAACCGATCAACACCGCATTCATGCGGTGGGTTCGAGGACTTGGCCGGCCCTCGGCGCGGAGGGTTGCGCGGCGGTGTCGGGCTGGTAGGACCAGCCGAAGTGCAGGCCGGCGACGAACCAGGCCAGGGCCAGGGCGCCGGTGCTGAAGACCGTGTCCCCGAAGATACGCATCCAGCGCAGGTGCTGGAGCACGGGGGCCTGCATGAATTCCGCACTGCGGGCGTACCACATGCCGTGGTGGATGCTGGCGTAGGTCTGGGCCAGGCCCACGGGCAGGAGGGACAGCACCACCATCAGGACCAGGCCGATGTTCATGGCCCAGAAGGAATAGGCCAGCCAGGTGGTCTTCCAGGGACGCTGCTGGGACAGGCCCTTGAGGCAAAAGAGCATCAGGCCCAGGCCCAACAGCCCGTAGACCCCGAAGAGGGCGGTGTGGGCGTGGACGGGGGTGGTGTTGAGGCCCTGCATGTAGTAGAGCGCGATGGGCGGATTGATGAGGAAGCCGAACACGCCGGCCCCGACCATGTTCCAGAAGGCCACCCCGATGAAGAAGAGGATGGGCCACTTGTAGGCCTGGATCCAGGTGCTCGAGCGCAGGTGCTTGATGTTCTCGTAGGCATCAAAGCCCATGAGGGTCAGCGGCACGACTTCCAAGGCGCTGAAGACGGCACCGAAGGCCATGACGGCCGTGGGCGTGCCGGAGAAGTACAGGTGGTGGAAGGTGCCGATGATGCCCCCGGAAAGGAAGATGACCGTTGCGAACAGGACGTTGCGGGTGGCGGAGGCGGGTTTTACCAGGCCCAGCTTGGTGTAGAGGAAGGCCATGGCCACGGTGGCGAAGACCTCGAAGAAGCCCTCGACCCACAGGTGCACCACCCACCAGCGCCAGAACTCGGCCACGGCCAGGTGGGTGCGTGAGCCCCACATCAGGCCCGCCCCGTAGAAGATGCCGATGGCGGCCGAGGCCAGCACGAACAGGGACAGCAGGTGCTTGTTCTCTCCGGGCTTTTTGAAGGCCGGCCACAGGGCCCGAACCATCAGGCCCAGCCAGATGAACAGGCCGGCAAAGAGGAAGATCTGCCAGAAGCGGCCGAGGTCCACGTATTCATAGCCTTGATCGCCGAACCAAAAGCCCGCCGTCAGTCCCATCTTCTGCTCGATGGAGAACCATTCGCCGGCCATGGAACCGACCACGATGACCAGCAGGGCCAGAAAGAGGATGTGCACGCCCAGGCGCTGGTACTTGGGCTCGTAACCGGAGACGGCCGGGGCGATGAACAGGCCGGTGGCCAGCCAGGCGGTGGCGATCCAGAAGATGGCGAGCTGGAGGTGCCAGGTGCGGGTGACGGCATAGGGCAGGTACTGGGCCAGGGGGATACCGAAGAAGCCCTGGCCTTCGACACCGTAGTGGGCGGTCAAGGCCCCGGTGCCGATCTGGACCAGGAACAGGGCGGTGACCACCCAGAAGTATTTGAGGGTGGCCTTCATGGAAGGCGTCAGGGTCAGCCCCAGGAAGGGGTCCCTGGCCGGCGGCGTGGGGAGGGTGTGATCGTGGTGGGATTCGGCAACGTGGTACCAGGCCAGGGCGCCGATGCCGGCGATAAGCAGAACGATGCTGACCAGCGACCAGATGATGAGCGAGCCGGTGGGGTGGTTGCCCACGAGGTCATCGGCTGGCCAGTTGTGGGTGTAGCTGATGTCGGTGCCGGGCCGGTCGGTAACGCAGGCCCAACTGGTCCAGAAGTAGAAGTCGGCCAGTTTGGGCCGGCGGGTGGGATCGGGCAGGACGTCGGTGGGGATGGCGTAGTCTTTGCGGAGCTGATCCAGGGCGGGGTCGGTGCCGAAGAGGCGGATGTAATGGTCCGCCACGGCGGCGATGGCCTGGGCCCGCAGGGGGGAGACGACGAGGTCACCGGTCTTGGGGTTATAGGTATTGGCGCGGAGCTCGGTCTGGAGGCGGACCTTGAGCGGCGCCTGCTCTTCGGCGGTCAACTTGTTGTAGGGCTGGTGATACTGCTGGTTGGCCCAGTAGTCGAGGGTCCAGATGGCCTCGCGGTGGAGCCAGTCGGCCGACCAGTCGGGGGCAACATAGGCGCCGTGGCCCCAGACGGTGCCGATCTGCTGGCCGCCCATGGACTGCCAGACGTTCTGGCCATCGAGGATGTCCGAGCCGGTGAACAGGACCCGGCCATCAGTGGTGACGACGCGCTGGGGGATGGGCGGGGCCTTGAGGTAGATCTCACGGCCGAAGTAGAGCAGGACGGCGAAGGAGGCAACCAGCACGACAGCCAGAGCGATCCAGAATTTGCCGTAACGCATGGCTTGAACCTTTCAAAAGGAGCCGGCCGTCGGCGCCCCAGTGACTAGTGGGGGTGACCCGCAGACACCGAGGCGACCGGCCCATTTAAAAAACTTGTTGCTCCAAATATCCAGATTATCTACCCAGAATATAGCATCGGTAAAATTGGATGTCAAGGTTAAGATGTCTACATTTTGTATACACTCCGCCTATTATATGTAACACATTGTTATACAAGTAAATATCAATTAAAGGAGAATGTTGGGCCCAGCGATGGAGTGGACCGGCGAGCTTGCCGGGGGACTTGAACGAGCCCCAACCGGCTCGGCCAAGGGCGTGGCATCCAATCCGGCCGCGGAGTGCTCGCCGCGTTCGTCACGCGCCTGGGGTGTTCCCCCCGGGCGGTTCACGGAGCTGCGTCAGCGAAGCCGGGCGAATGTATGTCCTGCGAGCCCCGTGCTGCACTCATCTCAAAGAGGGCGCCGAGCCGTTATGATCGGGCATTATGGCCGATCTGCCCACGCGACCTTTGCGTCTGGACCTCAAGAAGGACACGGGTTTGACCGTCACCTGGGCGGATGGCTCCACCAGCTTCTATCCGGTGGCCTATCTACGCCGCATGTCGCCCTCGGCCGACATGCGGGCCCTGCGCGACGAGATGCGGAATAATCCGCTGACCGTTTTGCCCAGCGGATCGACTCCCTCGGACGCCTTGACGGCCGAGGCCCTGGAGCCGGTGGGGCGATATGCCATCCGCATCCGCTTTTCCGATGGCCACGATACGGGCATCTACTCCTGGGATTACCTGCGTTCGATCGACCCCGATCGCCGGTCGGGCAAGGGATGAATCCCCGGTTGGGGGAACAGGTGATGTGGCCGGCCGGAGGGTCCGCCGCCCCAGTGGCCGCCCCTTCCTGATTTCGTCCGACCGCCCGATCAGGCTGCCCGCGGCCCTATCGCTCCGCCAGTTCATTTTTCGCTAACGGCGATCTAACGAACTCCTTATTTCCGCCTAACCCGATGGTCATGCGGGCCGGTTACCGTCTGGCCCGTCGGGTGGTGATGCAACCAACCTTATTCAAGGAGACATGCTTCCATGCAGAAGAACAGACCAGTCGGATGGCTTTCAGGGGCAGTGGTCTGCGGTCTGTCCGCGGTGGCGCTGGGCCAGACGGCTAGCGCGCCCAACCCGCAACAGATGGCCGCGGAGATTCAGTCCCTGAAGGCTCAAGTGGCCCAACTTCGGGCCGACCAGGGGGATCACTGGCTCAATCAGCGCCGGGCCGAGGAGGTCAAGACCCTGGTGCGCCAGGTACTGTCCGATGCGGACACCCGGGCCAGCCTGGCTTCCAATGGCATGACCGCCGGTTACAACGGCCAGAATTTCTTCCTGGCCAGCGATGATGATTCCTTCCTGATGAACATCAGCGGGCAGATGCAGATCCGCTACATCGCCAATTTCCGCAGCAATGACCAGCCCTCGCCCAACGTGGGCAGCGTGGAAAACGAGAGCGGCTTTGAAATCCGCCGGGCCAAGGTGTTCTTCGATGGCCACATCGGCGACCCCCGGATCATCTACAAAGTGGCCTTCGTGCTGGACCGCAAGAGCGACTACTTCTACGCGGAGGACGCCTGGGTGGGCTACAAGGTGACTGATGGCCTGACCGTCACCGCCGGCCAGTTCCAGGACCGCTTCGCCCGCGAAGCCTGGATGAGCAGCAAGATGTCCCAGACGGTGGATCGCTCGGCCGTGGACAACATCTTCGCCAACAACGACAACTGGGTGCAGGGCGTGGCCCTGGACTGGAACGCCACGGACTTCCTGCACCTGGGCGGCTCGATCAATGACGGTATTGGCTCGGGCGGCAATCCCAACGTCCCGGGCAGTTCCAACTCCTTCAACTTCAATTCCGACCACGTGGAATACGGTCTGAGCGGCCGGGCGGATGTGAAGCTGGCCGGTGACTACAAGAACGAGTCCGATGTGGAAGCCTGGAGCAACATCGACGGTCTGCAGGCCTTTGTGGGCGGCGGCCTGCACTACGAGCATGCCAAGCCCGGCAATCCCGGCACCGTCTATGCCATCCCCGGCGGCTACGATGCGCTGACCATCTGGACGGCCGATGCCCTGCTCAAGTACCAGGGTTTGGGCGTGATGGCCACCGGTTTCGGTCTGTACACCAACGGGGCCACCTCTGCCGGCAGCAGCAGCAACTACGGGGCCACGGTGCAGGCGGGCTACATGGTGATCCCCGATGTGCTGGAGCCGTTTGCCCGCTATGAGTACATCGCCCCCGATCACGGCATCCCCGGCACCAACGACATCCACATCGTCACCGCCGGGTTCAACTGGTTCCTGCACAAGCACGCCGCCAAGTTCACTCTGGACGCGGTGTGCGTGCTCAACAACCTGAACAGTGCCAGCGTGCTGGGCACCGGTCTGGACGGGATCGGCCTGTTGACGGACGATCCCGGCAAGACTGACCAGGTCGCCCTGCGGGCCCAGTTCCAACTGCTGTTCTGAGCCAGGATTAGCGTCCTGAACCTCGTCCCCCTGGGGACGAATCGTCTCTCGGGCGATCCAGACGCCACCCGCTGGATCGCCTTTTTTCTAGAATGATGGGGAGTTCGTTATGCCCAACACCGCCCCCGCACATGCCAAGGCCCGCAAGAAATCCGATCCCCCCCCGAGCCGCGCCCGGCTGGTGGTGGTGGAGGATGAGCAGGACCTGCAGGACCTGATGCGCTATCACCTGGAGCGGGAGGGGTACGCGGTCACGTCGGCGCTCTCGGGAGACCGGGCGCTGAAGATCATCCGCGCCGAGCCGCCGGACCTGATCGTGTTGGATCTGATGCTGCCGGGGATGGACGGGCTGGAAGTGTGCCGCGCGCTCAAGGCGGATGCGGCGACGGCGGGGATCCCCATCGTGATGGTGACGGCCAAGTCGGAGGAAGCGGACATCGTGACCGGCCTGGAACTGGGGGCGGACGATTACGTCGCCAAGCCCTTTTCGCCGCGGGTGCTGCTGGCGCGGGTGCGGGCGGTGCTGCGGCGGCGGTCCGCCGGGGGGGATGCGGCGGAGCCGGACGATGCGGACATCACCATCCGCAACCTGGTCATCCGCCCCGAGCGGCACGAAGTGCTGGTCCAGGGCCGGCCGGTGGATCTGACGGCCACGGAGTTCCGGCTGCTGCAACTGCTGGCCTCCAAGCCGGGGCGGGTGTTTCCACGGCAGCAGATCATTGAGACCATTCATGGCAAGTTTGCGGCCGTGACCGACCGGTCGGTGGACGTGCAGGTGGTGATGCTGCGGCGCAAACTGGAGGAGGCGGGGCAGGACATCCAGACGGTTCGCGGTGTCGGCTATCGGTTTAGAGAGTAGAGTAAGGCGGCCCGGGGTCTGGGCCGTGTGGCCGCTGGACCCTATCCTTCAGGCAGCCCGGATGCGGATGTGTCAGCCTTCGTCCCGTACATTGCGGTCGCCGACCCCACGCTCGCGCCGCCCGCTGCCGATCTGCTGGGGCCCACCGCCGTGCGCGGCTTCGTGCTGGTGCTGGCTACGGCCGTGGTGCTGGGGGGGCTCTACGGCTGGATACTGCTGAGGCGTAACCGGCAACTGGCCCGCCTGCGGCGCGGGGCCGAGCGTTTTGCCGCGGGGGAACTGGCCCGCAAGCTGCCCCTGGAAGGCCCGTCGGATCTCGTGCGCCTGGCCGAAGCGCTCAATCGCATGGCCGCCCAGCTCGATGAGCGTCTACGGCATCTGGCCAGCCAGCGCAACGAGATGATGGCGGCCCTGTCGAGCATGTCGGAGGGCGTGGTGGCCGTGGATTTGGAAGAGAACATCCTGAGCCTCAACCCGGCCGCCGTGCAACTGCTGGGGCTGGATCCTTTGAATGCCATTGGCCGGGGCATCGTGGAAATGATCCGCAATCCGGCCCTGCAGGATCTGACGCACCAGGCGCTGCAGACGGAGCAGACGGTGCAGGCCGAAATCACGCTGCGGGCGCCCGTGCGCTCAGCGGAAGCCGCCGTCGAGGCGCCGCGGCAACTGCTGGTCCAGGGCACCGCCCTGCGCGACGCCTGGGGCAAGCGCATCGGGGCCCTGCTGGTGGCCCTGGATGTGACGCGCCTGCGGCAACTCGAGACGGTGCGGCGGGATTTTGTGGCCAACGTGTCGCACGAGATCAAGACGCCGGTGGCGGCCATCCGGGGGGCGGCCGAAACGCTGCAGGACCTCGCCGGCTGCCAGAACGATGATGCTCAGCGTTTTCTGCGCATGATCGTGCGCCAGTCCGAGCGTCTGAATGCCCTGGTGGAGGATCTCTTGAACCTGGCCCGTCTGGAACAGGACAGCCAGCAGCGGCGGGTGGTGCTCAAGCCGGACCTCTTGGCGCCGGTGATCGAGGCGGCGCTGGAAGCCTGCCAGATGCGGGCTCAGGCCCGCCACATCGACCTGCACGTACAGTGCCCCACCGACCTGTCGGCCCCCATCAACAGCGGCCTGATCGAGCAGGCCCTGGCCAACCTGCTGGACAACGCCATCAAGTATTCGCCGGAGGGGGCCCGCGTCGAGGTGACGGCCGCGGTCGTGGGCCAGGAGGTGGTGCTGGCGGTCCAGGACACCGGCCCGGGCATCGAACCCGAGCACCTGACGCGGCTGTTCGAGCGTTTTTACCGGGTGGACAAGGCCCGCAGCCGGGCCCTGGGCGGTACGGGCCTGGGGTTGGCCATCGTCAAGCACGTGGCCCAGGCTCACGGCGGTCGGGTGAGCGTGGACAGCGCCCCCGGCATGGGAAGCACCTTTCGCATTCATCTGCCCCGCGTGGGGGCGGAAGCAGCGGCCGGGCCAGCTTGACGACCTGAGGTTCCACGATCCGGAGGCGGGCAGGGAAGCCGGGGCCCTGCGGGACGATGGCTCTGGCCCCTTCGGCGCCAGACCTCGGGCCCGCAGGATGTCGTTAATTGTGTATATATTTGTCGCAAATCTGCTGTATACCTTTCCCGGGGCCGGGCAATATATTGATACAACGATGCTGCCTCGCCCCGCGGGGTGGAGGACGCCAACAAAACAACTGAACTGCCAAGGAGAACATCGAACATGCCTTACCGTCGGATACTTGCGGCCTTTCTGGCCGCCATCACCCTTGCCTTGCTAATGCCGGCATGGGCCTCGGCGGCCGAGCCGGCCCCTTCCGCCCCCGCGGGTAAGCCGGCGGATATGAACAAGCCGGTGCAGGTGTTTATCCTGCTGGGCCAGTCGAACATGGTCGGCCTGGGCCATATTGGGCCGGTGACCAAGAAAGAGTCCCTGGAGTACGCGGTTAAAACGGCGAAGAAGTATCCCTACCTCGTTGATGCGGCCGGCAACTGGGTCGCGATGCCCGATGTTCGTTATGTGCGGGTCATGTGCAGCGGCATTGGCCCCATGAAGCTCTTCAACAACGGACCGATGACCGTCGCCAAGTGCCGGACCATCGGCCCGGAGTTCGGCATTGCCCACGAGGTCGGGGACTATATTGCGAATAACTCAAATGCGCCGGTGATGATCCTGAAGAGTTGCATCGGCAACCGCGGCTTGGCCTGGGATCTGTTGCCGCCGGGCAGTCAACGGTACCTG
>JAJXSS010000038.1 GCA_021784455.1 Planctomycetota bacterium | reverse complement strand
TTCCGATCTATCCACTGGGCCGTATGTTTCGGGCTCGGCGGGAACAGTCGATCTCGCGGGACAAGGTCTTTACAACCCCTCCATCGCAGTGCGGACAAGGCCGCTGGCAGCGGGCGGTTTTTTATCTCAGCGCCGCCCTGTCCGGGAGAATGGGCGCGATCTGCCAGGGCGACGGCCTACAATCCATCGTGATCTAACCCCCCGAGGCCCGCACCATGAAAACACACCCTTCTCTCAAGTTGCCCTGGCTGGTAACCGCCCTGGCTGCCACCGTCCTGCTGAACCTGATCGGCACCGCAGCAGCCGCACCGGCTGAAGTCGCCAACGGGCAGCCGGTAGCCCTGAAGGTTGGCATGAAGGCCCCGCTTTTTACGCTGGCGAACCAGGATGGGAAGGAAGTGTCCCTGGCCAGTTTCCGGGGGCATTGGGTGGTGCTCTACTTTTTCCCCAAGGCCGACACCCCCGGCTGCACGAAGGAGGCCTGCGATATGTCCAACAACCTGACCGCCTTCGATCACATGCACGCCATCGTTCTGGGCTGCTCGGCCGATACGGTGGCGGCCCAGAAGGCCTTTGCCAACAAGTACCATCTCAAGATCACTCTGCTGTCTGACCCGCACAAAGAGGTGCTGGGAACCTACCAGGCGTGGAAAGGGGGGCGCATCATCCGTTCCACCGTGCTGATCAACCCCCAGGGCGACATCGCGTGGCACTGGCCGCAGGTTTCGCCCACGGGCCACGCGGCCATGGTGGAGAAGAAGCTGAAGGAACTGGAGAAGAAGGCCTGAGCAATCCGCGCTGGAGGCGGGCGGGCCGGGCGTGCGGCGTGCCCTTCGGCGGCCCGGGTTTACTGCAGGAGTTTGAGGACGTTGGAGGAGGTCTGGTTGGCCATGGCCAGGACGGAGGTGCCGGCCGAGACCAGGACCTGGGCCCGGGTCAGGGCGGCGGTCTCGGCGGCGAAATCGGCATCGGTGATCTGGGATTCGCTGGCCGTCAGGTTCTCCAGCCCGATCTGCTGGCTGTTGATGCTGGTCTGGAGGGTATTGGCCTGGAAGGCCCCCAAGCGCCCGCGCAGGACGGAGATCTGGTTGATCGCGGCGTCGATGATCTGGGAGGCCTGGGCGGCATTGCCCGCGACCAGGGAATTCGATTCCCCCGAGACGATGGAGTTGAGATAGCCCACGGTGGCATTGCCCAGGTGGGCGGCGGCCACGGACTGAATACCGAAGCCCACCTGCTGCTGGGAATTGACGGACGGGCCGATCTGGTAGCGGGCGCCCCCGCCGGTGACGGTGAAGGTGTAGGGATTGGATCCGGTGACGGTGTTGCCGGCCCCGGTCAGGTTCATGTCCACGTTGAGGGACGAAGAATGCAGGCTGATCTGGGTGCCGTCGCCCAGGGCCAGGTTGCCGTTGACCAGGGCCAGCACATCCTGCCCCGTATCGCGGTTGGTGGCCACGCCGCCGGCGCCCTTGGCGGAGTAGGTCTGGAAGAAGCTGCCATTGGAGACTTTGTTGACGCTGACGAAGGCGCTGGAGCCGAAGTCGGTGCTTTCCAGGTACAGGCCCGAGGTCTGGTTGGTGCTGTTGGCCAGGCGCGCCGAGATGCCGGTGGAATCGGACATCTGGTTGATGCCAAAGGCCACCGCCGAGAGCTTGGTTCCCGAGACGAAGGAAAAGACCTGGGTGCCTTTGTCCCCGGCGATCTCGAAGGTGACCGAAGACAGGAGCTGGCCGGAGGCGGTGGCGGCGGAGTAGGTGGACAGGAAGAGCGAGCCCACCTTGGCCGAGGCCAGCACGTCCACCGAGACCGGGATGCTGCTGGCCGTGCCGAAGTTGGCGCCCAGCACGTGCACATCCTGAAGCTTGGAGGAATCCACGCCGGAGGTGACGAAGTCCAGGGATCCGTCGAGCAGCTTCATGCCGGCGAAGGAGGTGGTGTTGGCGATGCGGGTGCTGGATTCGACGGCCGAGTCGATCTGCAACTGGTTGGCCTGGATCTCGTCCTTGGAGAAGGCCGAGGTGTTGGCGGCCTGGACGGTCAGCCCTTTGATCGAGTTGAGCAGGTTGGACACCTCGTTGAGGGCGGCCTCGGTGGTGGAGATGACGTTGATGGCGCTCTGGGCGTTGCCGATGGCCTGGGTGATGCCCCCGATCTCGGATTTGAGCTGTTGGGAGACGATCAGGCCGGCGGGGTTGTCCGCGCCGCTGTTGATCTGCAGACCGGTGCTCAAGCGCTGCAGGTGGACCTGCATGTCGTTCTGGGACTTGAGCAAGCCCTGCTGGGCGATCAGAGACGTGACGTTGGTGTTGATCCGGGACATTGACAATCCTCCTTGATTGTCCTACGCGCTCTCAACCTCGAGGCGGGCCATACGGGCGGCAACGCCTCTGAACCGGGTTGAGCAAACAGTGTGCCACCTCATCCTGCAGCATCCTGCGCGGCTGGCACGGGCCGGGGCGACACACCACCGGCCTGAACCGCAAGGCTAGACGCCCGAGGTCGGCCGAAATGACCGGCCCTGGGGCGCAAAAGATGCGCCCAAGCGCACCAGGTTGAGTTCGCCGGGGCGGATCTGGCTGGCGGCGGTGTTTTCCATGCGGATGGAGTCGTAGACCTCCTTGCGATGGACCTGCACCTGCCGCGGGGCCGAAATGCCCAGCCGGACTTTATCGCCACGAATATCCACCACGGTGATCTCGATCTGATCACCGATGACGATCGCTTCATCACGCAAACGGGAAAGCACCAACATGCCTTGCGGCTCCTTCCTTGTGCTGGACCAGGCCCCAAACATCCCCCGCGCGGGCCGACCGGCACGAAGCGCAGATGCGGTAGCGCGATCCTGGCTTCCTGCCGGCCCTCGCGAGGCCGGACTGCGGCCGGGTCCCGGCGGCGCATCCGTGCGCCGCCCATTGCCATCCCCTCACCCGCTGACCTTCGCCCCCCTCGCCCGCCCACTGCCTCCGCCGGCCCCGGCGCTGCGGGGCGGCGGCCGGCGGTTGCCTTTCACGCACTGGCGGCCACAGCCAGCGGCTCGCCCACTTCCACCAGGGGGACGCGCGTGTGGTAGCGCCGGTCGGACAACACCAGTTGCTCGCCGGTGCGGGTGGCGGCATTGACCACCAGCGGCCCCTGCAGGTTGCCCGTCAGCAGGTCGCCATGCTTGTTCACGATCACCAGCACCTGGGCATCCGCCAGATCGTCCAGGCTCATCTCATCCATCTGCTCGCGCCGCACCGCCACCCGGTAGGTGGGCACGAACAGGCTCGGATCGGTCACCACAAACGCCAGGTCCGGCGTTTCCGTCGATTGCAGCCAGTAGAACGGGCTGTCGGCCTTGGGCTGCAGCAGCACGTACTGGTGAAACCTGGGAAAGCCCAGAATGCCCTTGGGGAAGGTGATGACCCGGTCATCCGCCACTTGCACCTGTCCGAACCTCGACGTGTACACGAGCATGATCGCATCCTTGAGCTGGCCGTTCATCCATGGTTGGCCCCGGCATTCCCGCGCGGCAAGGCGGGGAGTTCCGGGTGACGGCATCCTGCCGTCGTGGCGCTATCCAGGGCTCGGCCATACGGCCCCTGGAGAGCGCAGGCAATGCGCACTACTGCAAATAATTCATGAGGCTCAACTGCATGTTTTGCGCGGCGACCTTGAGCGTAGCCTGCAACTGCTGAGTCAACTGGGTGTATTGGGTAATGGCGGTGGTCATGTCGGTATCCTGCAGATCGCTGAGCATGGTCTGTTCGGTCAGTTTCATCGTGCTGGAAAGCGAGGTTTGATCCTTCACCCGCTGGCCCCGCACGGCGATGGCCCCCTGGGCCTGACTGAGCTGGGTGGCATCGCTCTGTAATCCTGCTGTAGCAACCGTGATGCCACTGGAATCGTCCTTGTTCAGGGCGTCGCGCAAGGCGATCAGGTGGGTGAAGATGTTGTTGGTCTGGATCTGGGCGTTGTCGGTGCCGGTGATCGAACTGCCGCTGCCGGCGTTGGCCACGATGCCCAGATCCGTCGCGGCCAGGGAGGTGCCCACATTGGCCACCTGGAAGGCGTTGCCCCCGGAAGTGTGATCTTCCAGGACCAGGCCGTTGCCATCGGCGGCCAGGCCGACGTTGAAGAGCGTGCCGCTGTCGCCGGGGTTGCCCACGGTGCCGGGGCCCAGAGCCGCCTGGGCCGCATTCTTGATGTCGGTGATCACATCCCCCACCGTCTGCGCCCCGTCGATGTTCACCTGGATGGGGCTGTAGCTGCCATCGTGCAGGGTGATGGAGAAATCCGGCTGGCCCTGGACGTTGCTGACCCCGTTGCCGAAGTTGAAGCTGGACAGGCTGGTGGACGCAGCAAAGGAGCGGAGGCCCAGGTCCGTGGCGGTCGAGCCGCCGCCGACTTCGCCCACCGACAGAGCCGGCCCGGACATCAGGTCCACCAGGTTCAACCCGGTGCCGCCGGCATTGATCTGCATCTGAACGCCCATGTTCAGCCCCGAAACCACGTTCATCAGGTCCTGCACGGTCTGGCAGGAGGAAAAGTCCGCCACCTTGGTGACCCCGCCCTGGGTGATCTTGAGCCCCGAAGTAAGGTCCACGCTCACGCCCAGGTCGGACAGCCTGGTGGTCAGGGTCAGCTTGGGGTTGAGGTCGGCGCCCGGCACGCTCACGCCCGAGCCGCCCCCGTTGGCGGTGACCGCGATGCCCAGATCCGAGGCCGTCACCCCGCCGCTGGGATCGGAAATGCTGATCGTCTTGCTGGCATTGGCATTGAGCACCAGGCCCTGGGGGCCCACGGCAAGGCTGCCGGCGGCCGGATCCACCGAGTTGATGGCGCTGTTGACCCGGGCCACCACGTCCCCCAGGGTGTTGGCATCGGTCAGGTCGACGCTGACGCTGGTGCCGCCGACGGTCACCTGGATGGCCCCTTTGCGGATGCCGGCGTTGTTGGCCCCCGTCAGATCCGACAGCAGCGTTCCGGCGGTGGCCTGGGGGTTGAGGTCCCGATCGCCGGTGACGCCCGCGGACAGGGCATTGAACGCCTCGGCCCCGTTGGAGTTGTAGGCCAGGGCCTGGCTGGTGCCGATGTTGGTCGAGAGGTTGCTGCTGGTCCCCGTGTACTGCACACCGCCCAGAGCATCGACGAAGACGAAAGGCTGCTGGCCGCCCGCCGCTGCGGTGCCGCCGAACAGGGGGATGCCCTGGGTGGAACGGTTGGCGATATCCATGAGCGACTGGATCATGCCGTCGACCACCGTCGCCTCGTTCTGGCGGGTTTGCGGGTTGGAACCGATGCCGATCTGGCTGGAGCCGACACTGCCGGCCTGGACCACCAGGCTCTGGGTATCGGTCATGGCCTGATCCAGCGAATTGAGGACGGTGCCGGCGAAGTTCAGGTTGGAATCGGTCTGGGTGCGGTCTTCCAGGGCCGCCTGCAGGGTCTCGATGGCCGCCGCCTTGGAGGGATCATCCGACGGCTGGCTGACCTGGATGCCCGTGCCGATGGCGCTGTCCAGCTTGGCCATCTGCGCCTGGGTCTGCTGCAGCGTGGACAGCAACTGGTTGCCGACCATCATCGTGGAGGTGCGCAGGTAGACCGAAGGGATGGTGGACATGGCTTCACACCGCTTGCAGGAGGCTCTGGTACATCTGGTCCACGACGGACAAGAATCGGGCGCTGGCCTGGTAGGCCCGCTGGTAGGCCAGCAGGTTGATGGTTTCCTCGTCGGCGTTCACCCCCGACACCGACTGCTGCTGGGTTTGCAGGCTCTGGGTCACGGCCGCATCGGCCTGGGCCTGCTGCTGCACGGCCCCCAGCCGCGTCGCGTAGGTGGTCACGTGGTTGTTCCAGAACTGGGTGAGCGACACGTTGTTCAGGGCCGCCACGTTCTGCGTGCCCACCTGGGCCAGGGTCAGGGCATTGCTGTTGTCGCCCGGCTGGTTGTTCTGCCCGGCCGCCACCAGGGCCGGATTATTGGCGACGTCCGCGTTGACCGCCACATCCACCGCGTTGGAGCCCGTAAAGAACGTGTTGAGGCCCAGGGCGGCCAGCGCGCCGGACGTGTCGCTGCCGAAGCCGATCTGGTAGTCGCTTCCGGCCGTGTTGATCTGGAGCTGACCATTGACCACGGAAGCCGTGGCGTTGCTGACGGTGCTGTTGAAGCTGTTCACCAGGTCGTTGAGCGACATATCCGCACCCGTGCCGTTGAGCGTGACCGGCACGGTGTAGGTCTGGCTCTGCCCGGTGGAGGTTTGGGTGACCGTCACCTGGAAGGAGCCGTTCTGGATGGTGAAGGGAATCCCCGCCGCGCTGCTGTTGAGAGCGGCCGTGGCGTCGGCCACCTGGGTGGTGCCCGTCACCGAGCTATACCCCGTGGTGCCCTGGCCCTGGCTGTGTACCCGGTTGACCTGGTAGATGAGCTGGTTGGTGAACTGGTCCACCGTATTGATGTCGCCCACGATGTCGTTGTTGCGCGAGTCGATCAGAGCGCCGATCTGGCCCGACTGGGGATTGAGCACCGTGCCATCGGCCGACACCACGAGCTGAACCTGGGGCTGGCCGTTCTGCGTGGTCTGGCGGATTTCCACACCCCGGCTCTGGCTGCCCTGCACGATCGGGATCGAGTTGACGTAGACATCCGCGCTGCCGTTGGACTGCTGGTTGACCGAGACGCTCATGTACTGGGAAAGCTGTGAGATCAGGTTGTCGCGCTGGTCCAGCAGGGTGGAGGCGCCGCTGCCCCCGTTGCCGGCCTGGACAATCTGCTGATTCAGGGCCGCGATCTGGGTCAGGAGGCCGTTGGCCGTGGCCGTGGACTGGGTGATGGTGGTATCCGTCTGGTTGCGCATGTCCACCAGACCCGATCGCAGGTTCTGCAGGTACGAGGACAGGGAGACCCCCTGCTGCACCACCAGCCCGCGCAACGAGGTGTCCTGCGGCGAGTTGGCCAGGTTTGAAAAGGCGTTGAAGAAGGAGGTGAGCTGGGTGGACAGGTCCTGGTTGGACAGCTCGTTCTCCAGCGACTGGATCTGGTTGAGGATCTGCTGCTGCTGGGCGGAGGACGCCTGGTTGGCCAGGCTGTTGTTGATGCGGGCCTCCAGGGCGGTATCGATCTGGCGCGAGATGCCCGCCACCTGTACGCCCTGGCCGACATAGATCCCCTGCTGGATCTCCTGCGGCGACGCGGGCACCATCTGCACCGTCTGGCGGTGATAGCCCTGGGTGGACATATTGGCCAGGTTGTTGCCGGCCACCTCCAGGGCCGTCTGGCTCGCCAGAAGGCCGCTGCGCCCCAGTTGTAATGCCGCCGTCAGGCTGCTCATGGCTGGCTCACGCTTTCGCCTCAAAGGTGCGCATGGCCAGAGCCGAGCGGGGGGCGGCCCCCGAGCGGTTGTAGCCGGCCACGCCGGTCACGGCCATGCCGATGCTCTGCATCAGGCCCTGCATGTGCCGCAGCAAGGCCTCGCTGGTCAGGTGGGCCACCTGGGACTGGCGCCGCGTGCGTTCGAGTTGCTCGCGCAACTGGGCCCGCAGGCCCAACAGACGCGTGCGCCAGGGCTCGGGAAGGCTCTGGGCCAGATCCCCCAGACGGGCCGGACGGGCGGCCTGGGGGGCCATCTGCTGCGTCAGTTGGGCCACCCGCAGCAGGCGCTCTTTCTCGGCCTCGGCCAGGGCCTGGAGCTGCTGGTTTTCCGCCTCCAGCAGCCGCCCCACCGCCCGGTAGTCGGCCCGCTTCAAGGCCACCAGCTTTTCCGCGCCCAGTTCCCCCAGACGCTGCTGCAGTCCCAACTGCGTTCGCAGGATGGCTTCCAGGCTGGCCAGACACTTTTCCATGACGTGTGAGTCCTAGTGCACGAGGTTGAGCGTGGAGGCCGCGGCCGTTTGGGCCTGCACGTAGGCCCCGGCCGCCTGTGGTTCGGTCAGAGCCGCGGGCGCCTGGGCCGGCTGACGCAGAATTTCCCGGTACACCGTGTCCACGATCGGCAGCCGCGTGCTGGCCACGATGCGGTCGGCCAGTTTCCGGTTGAGCTGCTGGGAGAACATGTCCTCGGCCTGGCCGCCGTGGAACAGCTTGCTTCGGAACGGATCCTTGCGCATCTGATCCAGCAGCGGCTGGATGAACGTCGAGGCCACAAACTCCTGGGCCGCCTTGCGGGCGCGGGCCTGCTGGGCCAGGCTGGGCTGCGCCGCGGTCGCGGCGCCGGCCTTGGCCGTCAAGTTGTTGAGAAGGGCCAGGCTCATGTTCATTCCATCACCAGTTGGGCATAAAGCTTGCCCGACTTGTGAATCTCCTTGATGATCGCGATGCGGTCGGCGGCCTTGACTTTGAGCTGATTGAAGGCGTTGAGCAGGTCGGCCAGGCGCGCCCCGCCGCGATTGTCCGGGTCCAGGGCGATGAAGTGCTTGGTCTGGAGTTGCGGGTTGGCGGCCGTCGGCGGGACCGGCGGGTTGAGTGTCGTGATGGTCAGGCCCTCGTAGGAGATCAGCACCGGCGACATCTGCACGTCGCCGGAGATCACGATCGAGCCGGTCTTTTCGTTGATCACCACCTTGGCCCCGTTGGCCACCAGGGCTGGATCCACGTAGCTCTGCAGGATCTGGCTGATGAACGCGGCCGGGTCCGATCGGTCACTCTGGGGCACGTCGATCACCACGTTCTTCTGGTCGATGGCCTTGGCGATGTTGGGACCATCCGGGGCCATGATGCCGTTGATCAGGGCCGCCAGGTTGTTGGACATGGGCCAGCCCGCAAACGCATTGTTGATGACCAGGGTGAGCCGGCCGTTGGCGTCCATGTAACGGGCCATGACGTCGCGCGTCAGTTGCGCCCCGTCCTTGACCACCCCCACCGTGGGCACCGCGGGGTCTTCCACCGTCACCGGGCCTTCGGCAAAGGCGTATACCGGCGAGTTGGGCACCGGGCCGGTCATGGGAATCAGAAAGAGCTGCCCGCCCTGCAGGCTCTTGGCCGGACCCACCGCGGCCACCCGCACATCCACCCGGTCGCCCTCGCGCACCCCCGAGGAGGGCAGCGTGGCCGTCAGCGTGACCAGGGCCACGTTCTTGGCATCCTTGAGTTCCGAGGCCACCACGTTGGGGTCGATGAGCTTCTGAATCACCGAGGCCAGCGGCCGCATGGCCGGCAGAAACTTGCCGCCGTCGCCCGTGCCGTTGAGCCCCACCACCAGGCCCATGCCCACCAGCGTGTTCTTCTCCGACCCCTTGATGCGCACCAGGTCCTGCACCTGAACGGCGCGGGCCGCCGATGCCAGGGCCAGAACGATGAGGACCGTGATGTTGATTTTCGTGGTCATGGCTGTCTTGGGGCCTCGGGTCCAGGGGATGGAGTCTGGGGACCGGGATCCGGAGCCTGGCCGGCCCCTGGGCCCCATACCCCAGAGCCGCTTCAGAAGTTGAAGATCGTGTCGAACAGCTTGCTGAGAATGCCCTTCTTGTTGGCGTTGCGCAGCTCGCCGGTGTGCTCCTTGTCCAGGTGCAGGTCGTAGAGCTGGGTGGATTGGATGGTGTTGTCCACGGCCACATCCTGCTTGCGGCACGTGCCTGTCAGCACGATCTCCAGGCTCTCATCATCCGACTTGACGTACTTGCGGGCCTCGAGCACCAGCGTGCCGTTGGGCTTGATGTCGATGATCTTGGCCGTGATCCGCGTGGTGAAGGTGTCCTTGCGGCTGTAATCACCGCTGGTCTTGTACTGGTTCTTGTAGTTGATCCCCACCGAGGGCTGTTCCGAAAGATTCTGCGACAGGAGCTGGTTGGTGAACATGTCGAACACCCTGATGCCCGGGAAGCTGGACACGGCCCCGTTGTAGTCATTTTCCTTGCTGGTATTGAGGGATGAATCCGAGGCGCTCTCAGTGTCCTCGCGCACCACGATGGTCACCAGGTCGTTGACCGCGAACTTGTGCGGGGCGGGGGTGCGCACCGCGGCGAAGCTTTCGCTCATCACTTCGGGCGAGGGGCGGAAGCCCTCTTGGGCCGGGTCCACCGTGGTGACTCCCGGCTGGGGCAGGACCGGGGACGGCGCCCCAGGCGCGGGGGCCGTCAGGTACAGCGAGGAGGTCTGGGCCCGCGCCCCGGGCGGGTCGGCCGCCAGCCCCAGACTCACCGCCATTATCACCAGCAGGTAGCGCACCATGGTTTCACCTTTACTTGCCTGTGCCGGCCAGCATGAGCCCCTGCCGCGGGCCGGTCACCCGCATCTCGAAGGATTCCCGCGACTTTTCATTGGTCGCCCGGATCACCTCGCCCATGGCCCCATCCTGCTGCGCCCGGGCCACCGTGGTCACCACCAGGTTGCCCGCCACGCAGCGCACCGTCACCAGTTCCCCACGCTTGATCAGCAGGGGCGGCTGGACGATGTCGCTCAGGATCACTGTGCCCGGCGCGATCGTGCTGCGGCATACCTGGCCGATCAGGCTGGCCATATCCGTGACCGGCGTGCCGGGGGTGTTCAGGGCCACCTGTTTGAGCGCCACCGCATCCTGGGTAAAGATTTCACCCCGGCAGATCTGCCGCGTGGCCACCGCCGCCTCGACCGTCCGGGCCACATCGGCCGTCACCCAGATCGGCCGGCTGACGCTGGTTGCCCCAATGCGGCGGATCACCATCGGCACCCGCCCCGGCACCACGTTGGTCTGCGGCCTGATTTCAATCGCATCCGCGCCCGCCGCAGCGCTCAGCGCCTGCTCGTCGGCCGGGGAGAACGTGATCTGCAGGTGCGCCCGGCTCATCCCGGCGATCTGTTCGATCTTGCGCAGCACCAGTTCCCGCAGCGTCACCGGCCCCAGGGCCGCCGGCGCGGGGGCGGCCCCGCCTGCGGAAGCTCCCGAGATTTCCACCACGCCTTCGGGGTTCGCCTGGGCCGTGCCGGCCGCCGGCACCCCCACGGGAGCCGGGGCCACCACCCGCGTCACCCGGCACTGGGCGTAACCCGCCAGCGTGAGGAACGCCTGGTTGGCCCCCTGCGCCACGAGCTGCGGGCCAATGTCGCTGAGTTTGATGCAGGTGTGGTCCCCCACCTGGTCCAGCCGGCCAACCACCAGGCCGGCAAAGGCGCCAGCCTGCGGGCCGCTGAGATCGGCTACATCCCCCAAAGTCACCTGCGCGGCGCGGACCGTCGCCTGGGCGTTCAGATGAATCCTCAGCCCCAGGCTGCCCGCGTGCGCCGCCCCCGCCGCGACGGCCAGAACCACCGCCGCCGCCACCAGCGACACCCGCTGCCTCAGGCTGTTTCGTGTTTCCGCCATCATGCCTGCCTGCCTTCCCCTCCGGTCCATGCCCCTGATCCGGCGCTTACGTGGTCTTCAGATTGGCCACCACCTGCAGAGCCTGATTGGCCGCCGAGATGGCCTGGCTGTTCATTTCGAACGCCCGCTGGGTCTTGATCAGGTCCACCAGTTCCTTGACCGAATCCACGTTGGACGCCTCCAGGAAGCGCTGCTGGATCTGGCCGAAGTTGCCATCGGCCGGATTGCCCGTGATGGGCGGCCCCGAAGCCGACGTCTCGACGAAGAGATTGCCCCCCAGCGGCTTGAGCCCCGCGGGATTCACGAACGTCGCCAGTTGCAGTTGCCCCACGTTGGACGGGTCCACCTGGTTGGGCACATAGACGTTGACCTGGCCATCGGCGGTGATCTCGACCGAAGTGGCGTTGTTGGGAATCGTGATGGGCGGGTCCAGCAGCGGTCCCGTCGAGTTGCCCAGCACCAGGGCGCCATCCTTGTTGGTGAAGAAGTTGCCCGCCCGGGTGTAGGCCAGGCCGGTGCCGGTCTGATCGAAGGTGCGCACCTGGAACATGCCGTTGCCGTTGATCATCACATCCAGGTCGCGCCCCGTGCTTAAGGGCGATCCCTGGGAAAAATCGAACTGGGTGTTGGCGATATGCGTGCCCAGGCCCACGAACAGCCCCGCCGGCCGCTGGTCCCCGTTGGCATCTTCCACCCCCGGCTGGGCCACCTGCTGGTACAAGAGGTCCTCGAAATTGGCCCGCGTGGACTTGAAGGCCGTGGTGTTCACGTTCGCCAGGTTGTTGGCGATGATGTCCATCTGTTGCGACAAGGCGCTCAAGCCCGTCGCCGCCGAATTCATCGCAATGACTGCCATGGTCAAGCCTCGAGTGTCGGGCTCAGGGGGTCGGGGTCAGGATCTGCCTGCGCCCGACTCGCGGTTCCCGCGGTTCATCTGCCCCCTGCCCCTCTTGCGTCCCTAACTCACCCGCCCCAGCACATTGACGGCCTGGTTCATCAGGTCGTCCTCAAAGTGCAGCATGTCGGCGTTCATACTGATGGCTTTGCTGGTGGCCATCAGGTTCATCATGTCGTGGATCGGGTCCACCCCCGATCCTTCCACCGCCTCGGGCACCACGGTCGGATTGGCCAGGGGCGTCCGCATATCCGCCCCGCTTTGCGACCACAGCAGATCCTGCCCTTCCTTCACCAGATTCCGGGGGTCGGATACCGCCGTCACCTGAAGCTGGGCCACGGCCTGGCCGTCCTGATAGATCTGCCCCGACCGGCCGATGGTCACCGGCGCGTTGGGCTTAAGCGTGATGGGCTGGTTGTCCTTGCCCAACACGGGCAGCCCGTCGGTGGCCGTGACCAGATTGCCCTGGGCATTGACCATGAACCGCCCATCGCGGGTCAGCCGCACGGCCGACTGCCCCTGGGCATCCTTGGCCTGCACGGCGAAAAAGGCGTTGGCGGTCGTCAACGCCACATCCGTGGGGTTGCCGGTGTGCCGGATCGGCCCCGGGGTCAGATTCAGCGTCTGCTTGCCCGCCAAGGCCCCCCCGCCGATCTGGTCCAGCAGGGCATTGTGAAACTGGCTGGGGTACGACCCTTCATCGGCCTCGGCCGGACGCTGGCTGATCACGGGCACGTCGGGCTTGAAGCCCACCGTCTGCACGTTCGCCAGATTGTTGGCATAGACGTCCTGGCGATACATGTTCGTCAGGACGCCCGAAGCGGATAGATACAGGCCGTAGTTCATCGGTCCACCTCCTCATGGGTCCGATGCCGCCCGTCGTTCGCTTCCCTGCCGGCGGGCCTGACCACGACCTGTGGGCCGAGTCCTTCGGCCCCAACCACTGATACCTGATGGAGAGAAAGCGCGGACGGTTTGACCGCCCCGGCCGCCGCTTCAGCCGCCTGCACCCGATGGGCGACGGCCGCCAGTTGCGCCAGACGCACCAGCGTCTGGCCGAGGTGCTCATCCCCGGACTGCCTGAAGATGTCCAGTATTCGCTGTGACACGGGCACTTCCTTGCGCCTGGGCCGGTGCCTGCCAAGACACCCAAACCCGGCCTACCTCGGGCAAGCCCGATGCCACCGCCTGCGCCGCCGCCGGCCGCGGCCTCCCCTGGTGATGAATCGCCGTGTTTTCAGCCGTTTTTTGCCCAGCGCCGCGCCGGCCGGCTTTAGCCGCGGCCGGGCGCACGCCTTCCCCAGCCGCGCAAGGATTGCCCTTTCGGCGCACCTGTTGCGCAGGACAAGCAGCCGGCGAACGATGTTCAAACGGTGGGCGGATTCCGCCTACAGAACGCCCCGGCCCTGCTCGAAAATGCCCTCCAAGCGCTCTTTGAGCCCCGGCTCGCGGCCATGGCTCACCGACCGGCTGACCGCCACCAGCAGTCGCACGAGCCCCGCAAAGTCGCCCAGATCAATCACCTCCGAGGCGATCCGGCCGGATTTCTCATCCATGTTGTGATAGTTCTCAAGCGGCAGGCACAGGCACGTCGCGGTATACCCATAGCTCTGATAGGCCGAGGCCTCGCAGGTGCCCCCGGGCATGAGCTTGCGCTGCCACTTGAACCGTTTGTCCCTGGCCGCGAGTTTGGCCGCCACCTGGGCGCAGCGATAAGTAAGGCCCGGATCGAAGCTGCTGGTTTTATCTCCCACGCGCACCACCGGCCCGGCCCCCAGCGGCGCATCGGCCAAGGCCTTGGAGTTCTCCAGGGCGATCACCCTGGCCCCGGCCGGAATCGTCCCCCGTTGGCAGGCCGCGATGGCGCCGATGAACCCCACCTCCTCGGCCCGCGTCAGCAGCACCCGCACATCCCCCCGGAATTTCGCTTTCCGGGAGCCTGCCAGGGCATCCCAGGCCGCCAGGGCCGCGGCCACCCCCGCCAGATCATCGCACGCCGGCGCCGCCAGCCGCCGGCCCCGCACCCGGGTCGGCGGCAGATCCCACCGCACGATATCGCCCGCGGCCGCCGGTCCCTCCCCCGCCAATTCCACAACCACCACCGGACGCTTGAGCCCACCGCCGGCCGGCCGATACTCCTGCACCCGCCCCCGGCGGTCCGGGCTCCCCTCGTGAACCAGCCGGACCCGGGCCGCCGTGAAGAACTCCCGGCGCACCCCGCCGCGAAATTCCGCCCACACTTTCTGCGTTCCCCGCCCAGTTCCCACCCGCTTAACAACCAAGGCCGGATGATCCATGTGGGCCGCCAGCACCACCGGCCGGCGCGACCGCACCCCGCGCCGTAACAGCACCAAGTTGCCCGCACCATCCGTTCGGATCCGCGCCCATGGCCGCTGCATCACCCATCTGCGCACCCAGGCAGCCACCGCCCCCTCGTACCCTGCTGCCGTTGGCAGCGCTGTTAACTCCAGCAGCCAGCGACGATGCTCGGCCTTCAAGACCATGGCCTGCCTTCCTTCCCCGCATCCCCCCTCCACGCCCTTTTCGCCGGTGGCCCGCCTCAAGAGCATACCATGGCCCTTCCTCCCCCACGCACCGGCGCCGCCCATGGCCGGAGACACCCCCTCCTTTCACGTTTCCTGGAACCGGAGGGGCCGGTTCTCGGCGTGACCAAAGCACGCGTGAGGCGGGTTCAGAACAGGGCCTTGGACACCGCCGGGCTGGCATCGCGAGACGGGCTTCTGCGCCGAACGAGATGCTGGGGCGATGGACCGGTGAATCGGTCACTCAGTTGTTCGGGGGACTCGATTATCAGTTTCAGCGCCAGGCGCCGCCGCGCGGGGCCCTGGGTGACCACATCCACCTGCTGCGCGACGCGACCGGGCGGTTGGCTGACGTCCACGACCACATCCACACAGGCCCGCCATCAATCGATCGCCAAGGGTGGCGGGCAGGCCCGCCGGCCGGGGCCGATGAACTGCATGTCGCACGTCGCCCGGGTGCGGGGATCCGCGGGGGCCAGCGCGACCACGCGCAGGGTGTGGCCGCCGATGTTCTGACAGGTGAACCGGGCGCGGACCTGCCGGGTGTGGGGGTGGGGCATGATGCGCAGGGCGTCGCCTACCATCGCAGCACTGCCGCCATTCAGCGGGATGCAACCGCCCACTACGGTAGCGGCTGTGATCGCCAGCATGAGGAGCTTTCCCGTTCGACGTGCGGGGCGGCCAAGTCAAGAACCAACCAAAACGGCACATGCCTCCTCACCCCTATTTCTCCCCCCTCTCCCTGAGCAGTTCCTCATATCGCCGCGTCATCCAAACTAAACGCTCCCGTGCGGTCAGCCCCGGGATCGCCAACGCTTCCTGGACGACGCGGTCTTGCTCTGGTTTTGAGAACTTGGCCGCCACAGTAGCGAAGCGCCTTATTTCGTCCAGCGATGCTTTCGTCGGGTCTACCGGCTGACTGGTTGCCGGCACCAACGATTCCTCAGTCTGCACCCTGGCTGGTTGGCAAGCCCCCGTCTTCGTGTTTATCGTGAGAATCTGGCTATTACGACGGAATA
>JAJXSS010000442.1 GCA_021784455.1 Planctomycetota bacterium | reverse complement strand
ATCACTACACTAGATCGACCACACCACGTCACTCGCACCATCAAACTCGCAGGGGGCGACAACGGGTTTGAGTACCTGGGCGCGGTCTACGGCAGCCTGTCGGCGGTCGCCAAAGCGATCCCCGCCCGCCCACCCCCGTACCATTCGTCAGCCCTGCCCGCACGCCGCGGCGCCGGAAGCTGCGGCCGGACCGAGTTATGATGCCCGCCGGTGGCACGACCGTGCCGCGAATCCCCACCCTGGCCCCGGAGTTACCTGACATGCGAATCCGTCCTCTGGCTCTGCTGCTTGTGGCATCCCTTCTGGCCGCCGCCCCGCTGGGGGCCGACGAGACCGCCGCCCCGGGCCTGGCGGTGCACAGCGGCGACAAGATCGCCTTCCTGGGCGACTCGATCACCGCCTTCGGCGCCCGGCCCGGCGGTTACGTGACCCTGGTGATGCAGGCCCTCAAGCAGCAGGGGCTGGAGGTTACCTGCATCCCCGCGGGCAAGGCCGGCAACCGTTCCAACGACATGCTGGCCCGCCTCGACCGGGATGTCCTGGCCAAGCACCCGCAGTGGATGGTCCTGAGCTGCGGCGTCAACGATGTCTGGCATTTCAAACTCAAGCTGGGCAATCGCACGTTTCACGGTGTGCCCCTGGAAGACTTCAAGAAGAACATCACCGCCATCATCGACCAGGCGCAGGCCCAGAAGATCAAGGTGCTCATCCTGACCGCCACCATGATCGGCGAGGACCCCGAGAGTGAACTGAATAAAATGCTCATTCCCTACAACAATTTCCTGCGCACGATCGCCCGCGAAAAACACTGCCGGCTGGCGGACCTGAACCAGGACATGCAGGAGCTGCTTAAGAAGATCCCCGATGTCAAAGGCCGCGCCCGCATGTTCGGCGATCCGAACTACCAGCGCGACATTCAGAACAAGCTGACCGTCGACGGCTGCCACATGAACCGCCGCGGCAACATCATGATGGCCACGGGCGTGCTGCGGGCCCTGGGCCTGAGCGCAGACAAAGTCGCCGCGCTGGAAAAAGCCTGGCTGGCCGAGGCGCCGCACCATGGCCCGGCCCAGAAGAGGACCCGCCAGCGCAAGTAGCGGGCGATCCGGCCCCCCCCCGGGCGAGCCGGCCTCGCTGGCCCTGGCGCTGGTTGGTGGCAGCGTCCTGTTGATCGGTCGGCGGCGCCGCCCGGGATGAGTTCGGCGCTCCAGTTCCCAAGTGAACTTGAAATCGAATCACCGCTGATGAAAGTCGGCGGCGATTCTTTTAGCGAGGGGTGGTGTCCCGCTGCAACGCTTCCAATCCCGGCGGCCGAGGCGCGGTTGGTATGGGTACAACCTTCCCTGTCCCTTTCGCAAACCTCTTTTGCCCTTTGGCGCTGGCCAGCCGGCGATATCATGGAGGCAGTGTTTCATCCCGGTGTTCCTCATGCTAAGGAGACAGTTCATGGCCCCCATCCGTTACACCCGTGTCCTGGCGCTGCTGGTTGTGTCCCTCGCGGCCCTGTCGGGCTGCGCCACCGTGCAATCCCTGCTGGGGGCGGCACCGAAGCCCACGGCCACGATCAAGGGCATCAGCTTCGGCGACCTGAGCTGGGACAAAATCGCCTTGAATTTCGAGGTTGAGGTCCATAACCCCTACGATGTGCCCCTGCCCCTGGTGAACCTGGATTACAGCATGTCGGCCGGCACCTCACGCCTGCTCAAGGGCGCCGCCCAGACCCAGGGCAGCATTCCGGCCAAAGGGTCCAAGGTGCTGACCCTGCCGGCCGAGGTGTCCCTCACTGATGCGATGGCTTTTATCAAGGGTGTGCGCCCCGGGACCACCATCCCCTACAGCACCAATGCCACCCTGCTGGTGAATGCTCCAACCGCCGGGCAGGTCCCCATCCCGATCACCCGCCAAGGTGAAATCAAAGTGCCCTCGATCCCCGGTCTGTGACCTGCCCCGGACGCTGAACGCAAGCGGGCTCCCGCCTTTGGGCCGGCCCCGCCGGTAGGGGGGGTAGCGCCGGGGAGGATGGCGCCGTGCCGCAGGGCTGAACGGCGCTCACCCACGATTTCTGCATCCCGGTGACCCCGGCCACCGATGAAGGTCCGAGAACACTTGTCCTTTGCGCCCCCATGGCCGCCCCGACTCCCCAGACCGAGCCCTGTGCCCAGAGCTTGCCCATCCTGGCCGCCGCCCGCCGCGGGGCCTGGGCAGAGGCCGCCGAACACCTGGACCGGGCCGGTGCGGCTTTGGAGGACCCCACGCTCCAGGGCCTGATCGCCCTCTTTCTGGCCGGCCAGCAATGGTCCCTCGCCCTGAGCGCCTTGGCCCTGATCCGCCAGCCCGATGATGGCTGCACGCTGCGCCGCCATCTGGCCCTCAACATGGCCTGCCTGCAGCAGTACCGTCCGCAGGCTTATCACACGCTCGTCACCACCCGCGATCCGGCCCGCTACCAGGTGCTGGCCAGCCCGCACGGCCTGGGCATCGTGCAACAGATGCCCGATGGGGCTCGGCATGTGCTGGGGCCCACCAGCCCGCAGGTGGATATGAGCGGCGTGCAACTGGCCATGCGCGGCCAGCCCGGCACCACCGGCGCCGCTACCGCTCTGTGCGGCCTGGGCGATGGCATGGTGGCCCGGCTCCTGGCACCCTACCACTGGTCCAACGGGCCCACCGTCCTCGAACCCTTCATTTACCTCATCGAGCCTGATGTGGGGCTGGTGATGCACGCCTTCATGCTCCAGGACCTCACCGGTCCTCAAGGGCCCATCGAGCGCCCGCGGGTGCTCTGGTTTGTCGGGCCGCACTGGGAGCAGGCGCTCCGCACCACTTTGCTGAACGATCCCGGCATGCTCCTGCCCACCGTGCGGCTGCCGCTGAGCCGGCTGAGTCAGGCCATCGGCCAGGCCATCGACCGCATCGATCAGGCTTCCCAGGACCAGGTCTCCGGATACCGCCGCCAGATCGAGGAGTATTACCGCACCCTGACGCCGCGGAACCTCCAAGCGATCCTGGGGCCCAACCCGCCGCGCCAACCGCGCATTCTCGTGCCCACCTCGCGGCTGACCACGGTGCTGCAATACTCCTCCCAGGACTGCGCCACTGCCCTGGAAAAACTGGGCTGGGAAACGCGGCTGCTCATCGAGCCCACCCCCCAGCACAACATCACTCCCCGGCTGCTCCTGGCCCGGATCGCCGAGTTCAAGCCCGATGCGGTACTGGCCCTGGATGCCCTGCGCTGCCACCCCCCCGGAATCTTCCCGCCCCAGCTTCTCTACCTCGGCTGGGTCCAGGATGATCTGGCCCGGCTGACCAATCCCGATGCCGGCGCCAGCATCGGCCCGCTGGATTTCGTGCTCCTGCCCGCCGCCCCGCACTATGTGCGCCACTACGGCTATCCCGGCGGCCAGTGCCTGTACCTGGAAAAGCTCTCCCGCCCCCCGGTCCGGCCGGCCACCTGGGCCAGCGATGGCGATGACCTGGTTTACGTCTCCAACGCGGCCCGGCCACCGCAACAGATCGTTCAGGACATCCTGAGCAGCTACGCCGC
>JAJXSS010000441.1 GCA_021784455.1 Planctomycetota bacterium | reverse complement strand
CGCGCGGCCGCGCTATACACGGGACTCTTTAACACGGGCGGCGCAAAAGCGCAAACGAGGCGCAAGTCCTTTTATCCCTCGCAAATGCAATTGCCCTGCTATACACACGCCCGTGGCTCTTGGGATCAGCCGCGCCCTTACGCCCCCACCGTCCGGCCTTTGCCCGCGTGCTTGGCTGCGTAGAGGGCTTCATCCGCGCGATCCAGAAGTTCCTTGCCGGTGCGCACGCCCAGGCCGGGCAGATAGGCCACGCCGATGGACAGGTCCACGGGAATGCTGTGACGGGTGATGGCCTGGGCCTGCTGCTGAAAGAACCGGCGCAGGCGCTCCGTGAACATCTCGATGCGCGTGTGGGTGCAGTCGGGGATCAGGATCAGGAACTCATCCCCGCCCAGGCGCACGGCGTAGTCGCTCTGGCGGATGCTGGCCCGGATCAAGCCGGCCAGCGACACCAGCAGTTCATCGCCGGTGGCGTGCCCCAGCTTGTCGTTGACCAGCTTGAAGTTGTCGCAGTCCAGCACGATGGCGGCCAGCGAGGCGCCCGAGGCCAGCACCGAGTTGATCAAGGGGCCCAGGCTTTCCTCCAGGAAGCGGCGGTTGCCCAGGTCGGTCAGCGGGTCGCGCATGGCCAGGCGCAGCAGGCGCTGCGTGGCGGTGCGGGTGGCGTGCGCGATGCGGCTGTCCAGCGTGCGGCGCAGGGTCCGGGCCTGATAATTCTCGCGGATGGCCGTGCCGGTGAGCTGGTGAATGGCCCGGGCCAGGTGCCCCACTTCATCCCGGCGCGTGATGGGCAGGGTCTGAAGCGATCCGGGGGCGCGATTCAGATTCAGGCGGTCCCACGCCGCGCACAGCAACTCCAGCGGCCGCCACAGCAGATACCGGCCGAGGCCGGCCAGGACCAGCAGCCAGATCCCAAGACCTGCGAGAAGCACCCAGTGGTGGTAGCCGCTGGCGGCCTCCAGCATGCCGATGGCCGCCCCGCCCAAAGCCGCCAGCGCGGCATAAGCCAGCGCCTTGCTGCGCAAGGGGGCATCGTTCCACACCCGCTTGGGGCGTGGGATCTCCTGAGCGCGGCGCGAGCTCAGCGCGGCCGGAGCAGCGGGCAGGGAACCCTCCTGGAGCGAAGGCGCGTCCATCCAGAATCACTATCGGGTTTTTCCCCGCCCCGGTTTGGCCCAACTTGTGTTTACCCCCTGGCCACCTGTGGTACGATGAATTCGACCAGGGGCCACCGAGGGGGCCGGGGTGCGGACCTGGCCGGCCGACAGGAGGGGGGTGGGGATTTCTTGCGGAGCCTGTCATGCGCTGTCCGTATTGTGGCCAGGACAATGACAAGGTGATCGACTCGCGCGCCACGGACGGTGGGCAAGCCATCCGCCGGCGCCGGCAATGCCTGGGCTGCCACAAGCGCTTCACCACCTACGAGCACATCGAGGCCACGATCCGCCTGACCGTGATCAAGAAGGACGGCACACGCGTGCCCTACGACCGCGACAAGCTGCTGGCGGGGGTGCAGAAAGCGTGCTTCAAGCGGCCAATTGCCCTGGGGACCCTCCAGACCCTGGTCGATGGGGTGGAAGAAGAGTTGTATCGCAAGGGCGAGCGCGAGATCGCCTCGGTGGAGATCGGCCGGCTGGTGGCCGATCGCCTCCGGCACGTGGATCAGGTGGCCTACGTCCGCTTCGCCAGCGTCTACAAACAGTTCCGCGACCTGGACGACCTGCTGGATGAGGTGCGCGAAATGCTGGCCAGCCAGCCCGAAGAAACGCCGGGACAGGGCAAGCTGTTTTGACCGGGCCCCGCCCCCGGAAACAGCCCCCCCGGAAATATTGCCCGCGGAAATGTCGCCCCCGCAAAGCGCCCAAAAAGGTCTTGCCAGATCAGGGGGTCCAGTGCTAGGCTTGAGCAGGATGGCACGTCCGGTGCAGGCAAGCGGCCGCCGCAGAATGACCCGGGGAAAGATGGTTTGGCGGGCGGATGATTGGGTGTGGAACGGGGGGCTAGTCCTATCAAGGCCAGAGGGGGTAGTGGGAGCCCAAGCATGGTGACAGTACAGGAGATCCTGGCGGAAAAAGGCACGCACATCCTGACGGTCAATGGCCACGCCAGCGTGCTGGAGGCGGCGGTCCTGATGAACGAGCACAAGGTGGGTTGCCTCTTGGTGGGCGGCATGGATCGGCTGGAAGGCATCGTCACGGAGCGCGATGTGCTGATGCGGGTGGTGGCTCAGCGACGCGACCCGGCCAGCACCAAGGTCCAGGAGGTGATGACCCGGGAAGTGGTCTGCGCCACGCCGCAGATGCCGCTGGAGGAGGCCCAGGGCCTGTTCATGTGCCGGCGCATCCGGCACCTGCCGGTGGTCGAGCCGTCCGGACGCGTGCTGGGCCTGATCTCCATCGGCGACCTGAACGCCTGGCAGGCCAACGAGCAGGAGCAAAAGCTGCACTTTCTGCACGAGTACATTTACGGCCGGACGTAAGGCCCGCAAGGTCCAGCGCGTGCGGTTCAACCGCGACTTGGGGGCTCAGCGCTGTGGCCCGGGGCGATGTTCCGGTCGTGGCGGCGATGCCGGCCCAACGCGCCAAGGAGGCCGACGCGCCGCAGCGGACCCCCCACGGCCCGCGGTGGAGGGAGAAACCGACGTGGGGTGAGCCGGCCCGGATCGCATGGCCGGCTCTTCTTGTATCGAGCGCGGGCATGGTGGGCCCGGGGCATATCCCCCAGGCGGGCGCGGGGCGTTCCAAAGACAGCAAGAAGGCGCCCGGCCGCGTGCGGCTCGTTAGAAGAACGCGTGCTGTGGGCGCGGGGGGCTTCCTACCAGTAGCGTTCGTAGTGCAGGGTGCCGGGGGCCTCGTGGGTGGACTCGACGAAGCCGCGGGCCGTGAGATCGGCGGCCGTTTCCTGGATCATCTGGGGATTGCCGCACAGCATCACGTGGCCCTGCGAGGGGTCCAGAGGCCAGCCGGTCAGAGCGGCGAATGTGGCGGGGTGAAGGATGGTCTGTACCCGGCCGGTTCGGCCGGTCCACAGGTGCCGGGCTTCCGTGCGGGAACAGACGGGAAGGTAGTGCAGGCTGGCATCGCGGGTGGCCAGGGCCTCAAGTTCCTGGTGATAGGCCAGATCTTCGGGCAACCGTACCCCGTGGATCAGGGCGCAGCGGCGCCAGCGGCGCTGGGCCGAGGGGCTGAAGTGACGCAGCATGGACATGAAGGGCGCCAAGCCGGTGCCCGTGGCCACCAGCACGAGGTCTTTGGCCGGTTCGGTCTTGTCGAGGGTGAAGGAGCCGGCGATCTTGTCCTCCAGGTGCAGCCGGCCACCTTCCTCGACAGTCCAGATCTTGGGGGTCAGGCGCCCGGCCCGGATCAGGGTCAGCAGCAACTCGAGGTGATCGCGGGTATCGGGTGCCGAAGAGATGGAATCGGGGTTAATGCAGGGACATGCTGTTTAAGCGGCTTTTGAAATTTTGTGAAAACAACTTCCTGTTGCTTCGATGGCCGCTCTCTCAGCCTGTCGGATTTCGCAAGTGAATTTTTATTTAAGGCAAGCAT
>JAJXSS010000440.1 GCA_021784455.1 Planctomycetota bacterium | reverse complement strand
AAGAACACATCGGGGTTCTGGGCCGTGCCGCGCAGACGCGGCCGGTCCGGCGTCAGGGCCCGCTGACGGTGGGCGGCCACCAGATCATCACTGACCAGGGCCTTGAGGTCCTCATCCGCCAGTTCCTCGATCTTGGAGACCTCATGGCTGGTGCGGAAGCCATCGAAAAAGTGCAGGAACGGCACCCGGGCCCGAAGCGTGGCCGCCTGGGCGATCAGGGCTAAGTCGTGCACTTCCTGAACGTTGTTGGAAGCAAGCATGGCAAAGCCGGTGGCGCGGCAGGCCATGACATCCGAATGGTCGCCGAAGATGGACAGGGCGTGCGTGGCGAGGCTGCGGGCCGCCACGTGCATGCAGAAGCTGGTCAGTTCCCCGGCGATCTTGTACATGTTGGGGATCATCAGCAGCAGGCCCTGGGACGCGGTGAACGTCGTGGCCAGCGATCCCGCCTGCAGGGCCCCGTGTACGGCGCCGATGGCGCCGGCCTCGGACTGCATCTCGACCACGTCGGGCACGACGCCCCAGATGTTCTTCTTGCCCTGGGTGGCCCATTCATCGCAGAACTCGCCCATGGGCGAGGAGGGCGTGATGGGATAGATGATGGCGACGTCGTTGGTACGGTGCGCCACGGAGGCGGCGGCTTCATTGCCGTCGATGGTGATAATGCGTCGAGCCTGACTCATAGAGCAGCGTCCTTCCTTGCTGGGCGGGTCTTGCGTGGCCGGCCGCGCCCGATGGCGACGGGGCCGCCGCTCCGTCCCCGGGTGCGGAGAGTTGCACAACAGCCCAGCAACCAGTTAATCCAGAGGTCCAGCCCCTGGCCGGTGGTCACGGAGGTCTCAATCAGCCGCGCGTGCGGCCGGAGCCGTGCCACATCCCGACGGAATACCCCGGAATCAAACTTCACATATGGTAACAAATCTACCTTGTTGAGGACAAGTAGATCGGATTCTCTGACCAAAAACGGGTGTTTGGCGGCCTTGTCATCCCCTTCCGTGACGCTGAAAAGGCCGACTTTGGCCCCCTGCCCCAGGTCGAAGCCCACCGGACAGATCAGGTTTCCCACATTCTCGATAATCAGCAGGTCGATCCTATCGAGATTGAGTCGCTGCAAGGCCCGGGCCACATGGTGCGCCTCCAGATGGCAGGTCTTGCCGGTATTTACCTGCACCACTTGGCGGCAACAGGCCTGCAGACGCTGGCCATCGCGGGCCGTGGCCAGGTCGCCCACGATCACGGCGGCGCGGGTCGAGGCGGGCAGTCGCTTCAGCGTGGCTTCCAGCAGGGCCGTCTTACCGGCTCCCGGGGCCCCCATGAGATCCACGGTGAAAACGCGCCCCTGGGCCAGCCGGGCACGATTGGCCGCGGCGACTTCGTCGTTTAGCTTAAGGACGTTCTCAACGATCTGGATTTTCATGATGGTTCGCTGTTCCCCGTTCGGTCTCCCATTATCGCAAACGGTGTGCCGTTCTTGCGGGGGCCGCAGTGCAGTCCTGCGGCCGTGGCACGGACATGGGAAGGACGTGGCTCCGCCACCCGAAGCTGAGCCGACTTCTTCCTGTTCGGGGCCAGATGAACAGCCCAGCCCTGGAGGAGCCTCCGGGAGCCGCTCGGATGGAGGCTCGCCCGGCCATCTCCTCACCCCTGTCCGGCCGGCAGATCGCCCACTTCCATCGATAGCAGCAGGAGTTCATCCCCACCGACAGGGTAGGCCGTGCTCTGGCCGCAGGCGCAGGTCGATTCCAGTTCGTCGCTGTTCCACTGCCGGCCACACTCGGGACAGCGCAGGCGCCAGGGCGGGGTTTCCACACACACGCGGCACTGGGCCAGGTCGGTGCCCTGGGTCACAGCTTTCCAGGCCAGTTCCAAGGCGTCCGGCTGGACAGCCTGCATGGGCCCGGCCTGCACCTGCACCTGAAGAACGGGCACGCCCGCCGGGCGGTGCTGGCGGACCAGTTCGGCCAGCGCCTGGGCAATCGACAACTCATGCATCAAACACCTCCGCAAGACAGCGCCCGCGCCAAGGCCTGCACCTGCCGCACCAATACGGGCACCTTCGCCGTAAGCTCCGGCGACAGGCCCCGGCCCAGCGCGGTCTGAGTGATCCCGATACGCACCAGCCTCGCCCAGGGACAGCGCCCGTACAGGGCCTGAGCCAGTGCCAGCAGACTATCCGGCCCCAGATGGTGGCCGGTCAGGCTGGCTTGCGCATCGGCCGTCACGATGCTCTCGACGACCTCTCCCGGCCCCACATCTACTGCGGCGTCCACAAATACCACGGCCCGGGCCTGCGACACGTCCAAAGCCAGCTCAGGGGTCAACTGCCGCACCGGCAGCACCCGCACACCCCGCTCCACTGGCTGCTCGGCCAGGTGCTCGACCAGCACCATACCGATGCCATCATCGCCCCGCAGCGTGTTACCCACGCCGATGATCAGGATTTCCGTCACGAAGCATCCTCCGGTTGCCGTCTGGCCGGCCAGGGCTTGTCCGGCGGGCAGGTCCGGTCCTGGCCGAACGCCTCTGGCTGGCCTAAACACCCAAGATGTTCGGCCACGGCCGAACCGACCCGATACGTCACTGCCGGCGCGCCAGGTGGTCCACCACCTGCCCCCGGGCATCGACCAACTCCAGCAGAATGGGCATCTGCCCCGCCGCGTGCGTGGAGCAGGACAGGCAGGGGTCAAAGCAGCGCACCACCGCCTCCACGCGGTTGAGCATGCCCTCCTTCAGGGCCTTGCCATCCACAAAACGCTGGGCGACCTGGAGAATGCCCTTGCTCATGGCCAGGTTGTTATGCCCGGTGGCGATGATCAGGTTGGCCCAGGTGATCTGGCCGTGGTCGTCGATCTTGTAGTGATGGATCAAGGTGCCGCGCGGAGCCTCGGAGATGCCCACGCCTTCGCGGCGGTTGGGCCGGGCCCGGGCCCGGACCCGGGGGTCCAGCGTGTGCGGGTCGTTGACGATCTCCTGGATGACTTCCAGCCCACGGAGGATCTCCACCAGCCGGGCGTAGTGGAAGTGGAAGCTCGAGGCCGCGGGCCGGCCGCAGCGCTGGCGGAACTCCTCCAGTTCGCGGTCCGCCTCCGGGCTGCCACACTGGTCGCAGACATTGAGCCGGGCCAGCGGCCCGACCCGGTACAGGCCTTCGGGATAGCCGGCCGGTTTGTAATACGGGAACTTCAGATAACTCCACTCCTCGACCGCCTCGCCGATGTAGGAGCGGTAGTCGGCCGCCGGAATGCGGTCCGCCACGATCTTGCCCTTGGCGTCGCAGACGCGCAGCGTGCCCTCGTAGTGGGTCAGATTGCCTTCGGGCGAAACCATGCCCAGGTAATAGCTGGGGAAGTTGGCGAAGTGCTGGATTTCCTCCTTGTACTGGTCCAGAGCCTTCTTGAAGAAGGCGATGGTCCGCCGGGCGATGTCAAAAGCCTGGGGCAGGGCCCCCCGGATCTTCGCACAGCGTTCCTCGGTCAACGGCTCGTTGACGCCCCCCGGAACCACCCAGGCGGGATGAATCCGCTTGCCGCCCAGGAGAGCGATGATCTCCTGGCCG
>JAJXSS010000439.1 GCA_021784455.1 Planctomycetota bacterium | reverse complement strand
TCTGCCCGGAGCAAACGCGGCCTTGCCGTACAGCACCCCATCCCAGAGGCTGTAGACCTGGCTGGGATTGCGATAGCAGTTTTCGAGCTGAATTTCCTCCAGGATCCCCGTTTCCTTGTTATTCCGGCCGTGGGCCCCGCAAATCCACATCCGCACTTCGCTCGAGGCGTTGCCCCCCAGCACCGGCCGGTCCTGGATCAGCACCGTCCGCGCCCCGTGCCGCGCCGACGCCAGGGCCGCACACAAACCGGCCATGCCCCCGCCCACCACGCACACATCAAACGCGTGCCGCTTGACCCCAAACGCCGATGCCCAATCACAGGAAGCAGGATCGCTCATGGAAAGTCGGTCCTTCATGTAAATGCCCCGCCGAACCACGACGAAGGCATGCCCGCTGGCCCTCGGGGGGCCGACGAGGCCAGCCCCTATCTTACGCCCCGGTGCCCCTGGCGGCTGGCCCGCCAGGGCTCGGACCGAGCCAATTCCGGAGACGAGCCCCGGGCATCTGCGACTATCGCGAAGGAGTGTTCCGCCGACAGCGTAACGCCTTACGCCACATCATCACACCTCCGGCTCTCTTCCCCATACCCTCCGCCGATCCACTTATATCCTTTTCCGTCATCCCTCTGGCTTCCCGACCCTCCCACCACCTCGGGCTGCCCCCGGCCGTGGTATTCTCGCAATCCGCCAGTCCCCTATATCAGGACCAGTTCCATGAGCTACGCCATCGGCCTCGACACCATCCACCTCCGCGCCACCCCACGCCTGGCCCACACCGAATATTGTTCGAACGATGCGCTTTTCCGTGCCCTGCACGTCCGCGAGGCCAAGGCCGGACCCGCCGAACAAACCACCTCTGCCGCCACTGAGGCCCCCGCCGGGCAGACCGCCCGCACCTTCGCCCAGGCCTGGGACATCGACTTCTGCTGGTCTGCCAACGATGGCCCCGTACCCTGGAGCCAGCGCGGCCGGGTCACCGACATGGGCCACGCCGATTTCCTCGAAGGCGGCGTGGACCGCCGCCTCCCCAAAGCCTCCCCTTTCGCCGATGCCCAGGAGGTCCTGGTCTTCGATGCCGTCCGTGAATACGGCCTGCCCGGAGCCGCCGAACTGACCCGCTATTACCAAGAAACCTGGACCCGCAACCAGCAGGCCCGGCCGGAAGAAGTCTTCACCGCCGGCTATTACAAGACCATCATCTCAGGCGCCATCGAGGCCTTCGGCTGGGACCTCCTGCTCGAAGCCGCCGCCGAGCAGGCCCGCTTCGAACGCGTCCTGGACTCCTTTTTCCGGCTTTCGTTACACCATTTCCGGGCGTGGGCCGCCACCTCCGCCCCCGTCTTCATCTGCCACGATGATTTCGTTTGGAGCGAAGGGCCCTTCATGCATCCGGATTTCTACCGCCGGGCCATCATCCCCCGCTACCGCGAGCTCTGGGCCGTGCTCAAGAAGGCCGGCAAGACAGTCCTCTTCTGCTCCGATGCCAACTGGATCACCTTCCTCGATGACATCGCCGACGCCGGCGCCGACGGCTTCATCTTCGAACCCATGATGCCCCTGGACCCCGTGGTCGAACGCTACGGCCAGACCCATGTCATCATCGGCAGCAAGGTGGACACCCGCACCCTCACCTTTGGCACCACCGCCCAGATCGCCGCGGAAATCGACGCCACCCTGCCCCTGGCCTGGAAATGCCCTGGCTTCATGTTCGCCGTCGGCAACCACATCCCCAGCAACGTCCCCGTCGCAAACGCCCTCTTTTACTTCAACTACCTCCAGCAGCGCTGGCGCCGCGGATGAGAATCGACGACGATGGCTGATGTGCTCGGCAAGCCGATCGTCCCCACCGCGCCTCTCGCCCATCAAACATCATCCATCATCCCGCGACTTCCCGCAGCGCCCGCGCCAACCTCCTCAGCGCTTCGCGGATCTCCTCCACACTCGGCACCCCGAACGATAGCCGCATCGTGTTCACCGGCGCCCGCCGGGCCGGGTCCTGCGGGTAGCAGTACGCCCCGGGCACGTACAGCACCCCCGCCTCCAAGGCCGCCCGGAACAACCGCCCCTCCGGCCCGGTATCTATTCCGGGGCCGGGGGCGGGCGGCAGGGTCACAAACACGTACAGCCCGCCCTCCGGCCGCGTCCACTGCGCCTGGCCGCCTCCCAAATGCTCCTGAAGGGCTCCAAGCATCGCATCCCGCTTGGCCGCATACGCCCGCCGCAATTGCGCCACGTGCCGCTGATACACCCCGCTGGCCAGCGCCTCATACAACAGGTGCTGGCCCAGGTTCGCCGACCCGAAATCGTGGCTTCCCTTGGCCAAGAGCAGCGGTTCCACCAGATCCGCCGGCAACAGGCCGTAACCCGTCTTAAGCCCCGGGGCAAATGGCTTGGAAAACGTCCCCGCATAGGCCACCAGCGCCCCGCTGTCATCCAGGCTGCGCAGCGATGCCGGCCACCCCCTGCTCCCCGGCCCCGGATAGGCCAGCTCCCGGTAGGCCGCATCCTCCAGCAGCAGAATCCGCTGCCGCCGGCTGTAGCGCCGCACCAGATCCAGGACCTGCGGCCGGCGCCGGGCGCTCAGTGTCAATCCCGTGGGATTCTCGAAGTAGCTGCACAGGTAGAGGATCTTCACCCGCTCGATTTGCCCCGCCGCCTCAATCTCCTGAAGCAGCGCCGCCAGAGCCTCCACCTTGATCCCTTCCTCATCCTGTTCCACACAGCGCACCGTCGCCCCGAACGTCGGCAGCAGGCTCGTGTACACGAAATAGCTCGGCCACGCGGTGATGACGATGTCCCCCTCATCCACCAGCAGATCCGTGAGCAAATACAGAAGCTGCTGGCTGCCCGTGGTGATCACCACCTGGTCTTCGTGGGCCGCCAGCCGCGCCGGCGTCACCCCATCCATCCGGGCCACATGCCCCAGCACCGCCCGGCGCAGCGCCCTCAGGCCGATCGTCGTGCCGTATTGCAGGGCCCGGGCCCCCGCCGGCCCGGCCATCAACCCCCGCATCAAATCCCCCGCCTCCATCGTCGGCAGCGTGGCATCATCCACAAACCCCGCCGCCAGCGAAATCAATCCCGGCTGCTCCAGTGCCAGGCGCATCAAATGGCTGATGGGCTGATCGATGGTCCGGCCGGCCCGCCGCGAAAACCGAAATTCGCCCAACCTCGAATCCATACACCACCCCCCCCTACCGGGCCTGCTCCGTCACTCCCGGCCAGGTATCCGTTCGAAACGGCACCGCCGGCAGCCCCGCCCGGTTGTACAGGTTGCACGCCGGGTTGATCGCCCACCCATACCGCACCGCCACCGGCCGCGCCACCTGGGCGCTGCGCAGGACCACCGTCTGGCCTTCGATCTGCGCCACATCCGCCCAATAAAACGTCCGGTCCTCTCCCGCCAGGGCAAATCCCTGCACCGCTTCTCCCTGCGCCACCAGCCCTCCTTGGGCGTGGGTAAACCGCAGCCGCACCGTGTCCCCCTGGATCTGCAGGTCATCCCACACCGGTCCGCTGTATTCCACTGCCCGGCCGTACACCTTGGCCAAAGCCCACAGCGCCAGTCGCAGCCCCACCTCCTGCTT
>JAJXSS010000037.1 GCA_021784455.1 Planctomycetota bacterium | reverse complement strand
GGCTGGTGTGGCTGACACATCGAGGGTAAAGGGTTCTCGTCAATTTCACCCTCACCCCTGCCATCTTCCTTAGGGAGAGGGGGTTCAGGCGGACTGGGCGCCGAAGGCGGCGGCCACAGCGGGGTTGGTGATTTTACCAGCGCGCAGGTTCAGGGCGGCGGCAAAACCGGGATCGCTGCCAGCCAGTTGGTCGATGCCCGCCTGGGCCAGGCGCAGGATATAGGGCTGGGTGGCATGACACAGGGCCTGGGTGCTGGTGCGGCCCACCGCGCCGGGCATGTTGGTGACGCAGTAATGCACCACCCCATCGACCACGAAGGTGGGCTCGTGATGCGTGGTTGGCCGGGAAGTCTCGATGCACCCGCCCTGATCCACGCCCACATCCACGATGACCGAGCCGTTCTTCATGTCCTTGAGCCAGGACTGGCGGATGAGGACTGGCGTACGGGCCCCCGGAATGAGGACCGCCCCGATCACCAGATCGGCCTGCACGGCGTACTCATAGACCGCGTGCGGATCGGAATACACGGGGTGCACGTTGGGCGGCATCACATCGGCCACGTGGCGCAGGCGGTCGAGGTTGACATCCATGATGGTGACCCGGGCTCCCAGACCGGCGGCCATGCGGGCGGCGTGGAAGCCCACCGTGCCCGCCCCCAGCACCAGCACGTTACCCGGCTCGACCCCCGGAACTCCTCCCAAGAGGATGCCCCGGCCCATCATGGGCTTCTCCAGGTACTTGGCCCCTTCCTGGATGCTCATGCGTCCGGCCACCTCGCTCATGGGGGTCAGCAGCGGCAGCCGGCCACTGGCATCGGTGAGCGTCTCGTAGGCCACGGCCGTGATCCCCGCATCCAGACAGGCCTTGGTCAATTCCCGGCTGGCGGCGAAATGGAAATAGCAAAACAGCATCTGCCCCCGGCGCAACAGGGGCAGTTCCGGCCCCAGGGGCTCCTTAACCTTGACCACCAGATCCGCCCGGGCGAAGAGTTCGGCCGGTTGGACCACGATGCGGGCCCCCGCGGCGGCGTAGCGGGCGTCCTCATACCCGCTGCCCAGCCCGGCCCCTGCCTCCACCAAGACCTCGTGGCCGGCCTGCACCAGCAGTTCTACGCCCACCGGCAGCATGGCCACCCGGTATTCATCAGCCTTGATCTCGCGCGGGATACCCACAATCATGATAGCGGCTCCGTAGCAGCCCCCCTTCTCTACATCGGCCATCGCGGCACACCGACGGCAGCATGAGCCGAACGCCGGTCCGTTTGTGCGGGCTGGGCAAGGTCCGGTTTCTCTGATTGGCCCCGGTTGTCTGGCCGCTGCTTCCCGCGAATCGTAGGTTTGTAGTAACGGTGCCTGGGCCGCTGTGCCCAGGGACGATCGGGACGCTGCAACAAGGCGAGGCGCGTAGACAGGACGACCTATGAAACGCAAGAAGCTGATGTTCACCCTGGCCGGGGGCCTGTTGGCCTGCCTGGCCGCCACGTCCGCAGCCGATCAGATCAAGCTCACGGGCATCATCCGCGACTTCAAACGCGGGGACTGGGCGGGCGGGCACCCTGATTTCGAGACCTGCTATACGGTCAGGGGCCACGGCACCTACGGCATGGTACCGGGGCTGGTGACCGGCACGCTGGGCTCCGACGGCAAGCCCGTCTACAACCCGACACGGCCGTTCAACGACAGCATGCAGTCGGCCAGTTCCTTTTACTCCTGGTACCGGGATGTGCCGGGGGTGAATCTCTCGATGCCCCTGGCCATCACTCTGGACAACGGTTCCAGCGCCCCCGGAGGCACCTATACCTTCGACAACTTCGCCTTCTTCCCCATCGACCGGCAGCTTCTGGGCAACCAGGGGCAGACCGACAGCAAAGGGGTGGTCCACAACTTCAGCTTCACCTACGAACTGCACACCCGCTTCAACTACAAGCCGGGCCAAATCTTCAACTTCCTGGGGGACGATGATGTGTGGGTCTACATCAACAACACCAAGGTGATCGACCTGGGCGGCGTACACTCGGCGGCGGCGGGCAACGTCACCCTTTTCGACGGCAAGGCCTTTGTCAGTGCCGCCAGCTTCCCCATCGGCGGGGTGGTCCAGGCGGTGACCAGCAGTTATGCCAGCCAGCTCGCCGCCCGCTGGGCGACCCTGGGCATGGCCGGGGCCTGCCCCATCAAGGCCGGGGCCCCCTATATCAACCTGAACCTTAACAACGGCGGGGACGATGTGGCCTGCAGCTTCGCAGGCACCGGCCTGAACATCAGGACGGTCAGCAGCCTGGTGGGCGTGACCCTGAAGTTCGCCGATGGCAGCAGCCAGACCTTCAGCAACCTCAGCGGCACCAGCGGCAGCTTCAGCGGCACGGGCGCCTACGCCAGCAAGACCATCGCCGGGGCCTGGGTCAAGACCCAGGGCAACCAGACCCTCAACAACAGCACGGGCGTCTACTTCGGTGCCGATGGCTCGACCACCAGCGACTGCACCCTGGACTTCTTCTACGCCGAGCGGCACACGGTGGCATCGGAAATCCGCATCGACACCAGCATGGATCTGAAACCCAAACCGCTGGCCACGGTCAGCCCGCTGTATGACTGAATAACTCACGCACCCCTGGATCGCCCGCTTGCGACCCGCGGCGATTCGACTCACGGCGCCGGGCACGATCTTCGTGCCCGGTGCCGTTTTTTGTACCGGGGCCGATGATCGTCCGGGCAAGGCCGGACCTACGCGAAGCGTTTGATGATGATGGTGTCGTTCTGGCCGCCGAACCCGAAGCTGTTGGACAGGCACACGTGGCAGGGGGCCTGGCGGGCCGCGTTGGGCACGTAGTCCATGTCGCAAGCCGGGTCGGGGTCGCTCAGATTCATCGTCGGCGGCAGCATCTGGTCGCGGATGGCCAGCACGCAGGTGATCAGTTCCACCGCTCCGGCGGCCGCGATCAGGTGGCCCAGCATGCTCTTGACGCTGGACATGGGCACCTGTCGGCTGCGTTCGCCCAAGACGCTCTTGACCGCCCCCGTTTCGGTGGAGTCGTTTTCCTTGGTGCCTGTGCCGTGGGCCGAAATGTAGTCGATGTCGGCCGGGGTCAGGCCTGCATCGGCCAGGGCCTGCTGCATCGACGCCCGGGCTCCGTGCCCATCCTCGGGGATGTCCGTGATGCGGAAGGCATCGGCGGACGAGCCGTAACCCACCACTTCGGCCAGGATATTCGCCCCGCGGGCCCGGGCATGGTCCAGGGTTTCCAGGATGATCATGCCCGCGCCTTCGCCCATGACAAAGCCGTCGCGGTGGCGGTCGAAGGGGCGTGCGGCGTGCTGGCAGTCGTCATTGCGGGTGGACAAGGCGGTCAGGCGGTTGAAACCGGTGACGCCCAGGGGGTGGATCATGGTGTGGGTGCCGCCGGTGATCATCACGTCGGCATCGCCCTCGCGCAGGATCTCGGTGGCCTCGCCGATGGCCTGGGTGGAGGCGGCACAGGCGGTCAGGCAGTTATGCGTGGGGCCCATGGCCCCGAACTCCAGGGCCAGGTGGGTGACGGGCATGTTGGGTTCCTGGCCAACTTCGCGGGCCACATTCATGCAGCCCTTGGCCACGGCGGCCCAGGCGGCCGCATCGATGCGCCGCGTCTGGGCGTTCCAGCCGCCCAGATTGGCCGCGACGTAATGCTCGAAGTCGGGGACCCCTTCGCCGCCGCCCAGGTAGATGCCCATGCGCTCACGATCAAGCCCGGCGAACCCTTCCAGACCGGACGATTGCCACGCCTGGGCGGCCGCGCCCAGGGCGTAGGCCGCGTGATCTCCTACTTGGCCGTGCAGGTGGGGATCGCGCACGTACTTGCGCCAGTCATACCCCTTGACCTGGGCGGAAAAACGCGTGGGAAACGTGCTGGCATCGAAGCGGAAGGTCGGTTCCACCCCTGATTCCCCGCGCAGAATCCGCTGCCACACACTCTCGATGTCGAGGCCCAGCGGCGTGATCCAACCCATGCCCGTGATGACAACTCGTGGACGCATTCGTTAGACCTTCTTCAGCACGACCGCGGCATTCTGGCCGCCCAGGGAGGTTGCGTAGGTCAGCACATGGGCCAGCCGGGCCGGCCGGGCCGGGCCGCCGGCGCCCAGCCCCTCCAGGGGCCGGCTGCGATTGAGACAGGGCGGAACGGTCTGGGTCACCAGGGCCTGGGCACCCGCGCAAACATCCAAGGCGCCCGAGGCGGCCCCGCAGTTGCCCCACATGGGCTTGGTCGAAACCACCGGCACCTGCGCCAGCCGGCCGCCGAAGATGGTCTTGAGGGCCTGGGCTTCGGCCTGGTCGTAGGCCGGCTGGCCGCTGCCAAAAGGCAAGATCAGGTCGATCGCCTCGGGGCCCACCCCCGCCTCGCGCAGGGCGGCCTGAATGGCCAGACGAATGGCCCGGCCTTGCGGGTCGGGCGTCAAGTTGCGCGTGGCGGGATGGCAGGTCTGGGAGGCTCCGAAGCCCACCACCTCGGCATAGGCCCGGGCCCCGCTGGCCGCCGCCCGCGCGGTGAACGTGTCCAGGGCTTCGAGAATGACGATGCCCCCGGCCTCACCCAGCACCATTCCGGCCGCTTCCTGGTCGAACGGCCGCACCGCCGCCGCCGGAAGGTCGTTGCTGGCGGTACTGAGCCGGCCGAGCATCTGCTGGCGCAGGAAGGCCATGGGGTTGATCTTGCTTTCGGCCCCGCCGCAAAACGAGACATCGGCCGCCCCGCGCTGGATCACGCGCATGGCTTCGCCCAGGGATAGGCCGCTGGAGGCTTCGGCACAGGTGATGGTGTTTGAGGGCCCCTGGGCATCGTGAATGATGGTCACGTGGCAGGCCAGCATGTTGGGCAGGTATTTCAGGAGCCACAGCGGGGTGAGTTGCTGCATGCCATGCTCGCCCCACTTGTGAATATCGAACGAGCCATCCTCTTTGCGTGCTTCGGCCAGAGCCGAAGTCAGTTCATCCAGTTCGCAGGCGATCAGGCTGGCCCCGATGTTGGCCCCGACGCGGCCGGAGGGGTAGGACAGGGGGACACCGTCGCCCGATTCCGGGGGCGGGGGGGCGGTGCCTTTGGTGACCAGCTTGGCATCGCGGGCGGCCAGATCGGCGGCCGCGACCGCCAGTTCGATGTCCCGGGCCATGACCTTGGTGGCCTTGCGGTAGGTTTTGGGCACGAAGTTGCCGATTTTGAAATCCTTGACCTCGGCCGCCAACCGGCAATCAAAGCCGGAGGGGTCAAAGGCTGTGATGGGCGCGATCGCGCTGTGGCCCTGGCTCAGGGCCTGCCAGTTGGCTTCGATACCCAGTCCCAGGCCGGTGACGGGCCCCAGACCGCTGATGATGACTCGTCTGGACATACGCCGCGAGATCCTTGTGCGGAGGCGAAAACGGCGTAGTTTACGCGATTCAAGCCGGCCCTGCACACCGTGGTCCCCGCGCGATTGGGGGGGCCAGGGCCACCCAGCAGGGGAATCATGAAGCGGAGGGCAATGGGGGTGGCAGAGGCAGGGAGCGTTCCACGCGCCGCGCTGACTCGGGGGGGTCGCCGATGAGGGTAAAGGGTTGCTCGGACCAGCAGGCGAATTGGATGTCCTGCGGGGTGCGCTGCCACTGGACGTGGAGGGGGGCTCCCCCGACCGGGATCGTACCGGAGGCGTGCTGGAGCGATCCCGAGAAGAGTGCCAGGGCGAAATGGCGCGGGGCCAGGTCGAAGCGCGGCGTCAGGCCCAGGACATAGCGGGTGAGCTGCCAGGTCGGGCAGGCGGACCACTGGTGGCAGTGACTCCAGCGGACATCAAAGACCTCGGTGGTGGTGGTGATGCCCTGGTCGAGCATCCAGCCCCAGCCGATGCGGTACTGGTCGAGGAGGAAATCCATGCCCAGATACGGCAAGAGGGCCGGCAAGGCGAAGTGGGCAAAATAGGGGGTGATCAGGTCGTGGCGGTGGACGCCGGGATCGGTCAGCCGGGTGGCGGAGGGCTGGTTGGGGAAACAGGACAGGATGTGTCGGCGGGCCGCGGTGGCCGCCGCCCGGGCCGAGGGCCCGGTCAGCAGGCCCAGGCGCAGGGCGTGAATGAGACGGTGATAGCCCACCTCGTCGAGCGATTCGGCGCTGGCAAGCCACTGACAAAGAATGGCGCTTAAGCGCCGGGAGTAGGCGGCGTAGGTCTGGGCATCCGGGTCGTGGCCCAGCGTGCGGCACCAGTTCTCCATGGCCCGGGAGGCCTCCAGACAGAGCATGGTGAGGCTGAGGTGGCCCGGGCCTGTCTCGGCGACGGCGCCCCAGTCGACGAAGGCCCACCCGAGGGTGGAGGCGACGCCGGCGGGTGTGGTATGGGCGACAAACGCCTCCATGTTGCGGCGGGCCGCGCTGTAGAGATCCTCCAGCAGGGACCTATCGCCGGTGTGCTGGAAGTAGCGCCAGCAGGCGGTCACCCACTGGGCGGCGTAGGTGGAAACAGTGGCTCCCTGGCCAGGACACAGGCCGGCCACCAGGCCATTGTCGGCGGCGCAGCGGGCCAGGAGCACAAGGCATCGCCGCAGAAGGGACAGATCGGCGTAGCCGGCGGCCATGACCTCCAGGCCGACGCTGGTGACATCGCCGCACCACAGGCCGCGTTCCCGGGTGGGATTATCGACGAGGGTGTCCTCGGCACAGGCCTGCAGGGTATCGATCCCCATCTTCCATATCCGGTTGAGGAGGGGATCGGAGCAGTGGAATTGCCCTTGGGGCTCGGGCAAGCCAGCGCGTTCCAGGTAGTGCTCGGCGACGAAGCGAACCGCCTGGGGATCGGCCAGGAGATGGACCTCGACAAACCGGCCCCCGCGGGGATGGATCGGCAGGAACTGCTGCACGCCGCCGCGGGCCACGAAATGATCCAGGTTGCAACTGGGGCCGGCGGAAAGCGTGATGAAGGGGCTGACCCGTCCGTCGATCAGGTGCTCGCTGGCGGCGATCTCAACGACACTGCCGGCGGGCAGGTCCAGGGTCAGGCACAGGCGGCCCAGACGCACGCGGCCCAGGTCATAGCGGCACCACAGGCCCTGGGGCGGAAGCTGCCGGGGTGCGAGGTCGCGGAGCAGGAAGCGAGCGGCCGGCTCATCGCGTTCGTAGGCGAAGCGTTCGGCCAGTTGGCCGGTGGGGCCGCGGGACAGGGGATGGTCCACCAGCCGGGGCGGCGGGCCGAGGGTGGGGCCGGTGGCCGGGGCGGGGACGGCCACGGGGATGGGCCAGGCACTGTCATCGAAGGCCGGATCGAGCCACCCGGTGGGCAGCCGACGGGTGTCGCACCATTCGATCCAGGGAAGTTCTGGATTGGTCCGGCGGACGCATGCGGTGTATCCCTGGAGTTCCACGGCGCGCCAGGCGACAGGAAGGTCTTGCCCTCCGGCGGCCGCCTGGCAGAAGAAGAACGGGGGCCTGTGGCGCAGGAGGCGGGTGTCCTGACCGACGTGGTGGACGTGGGCGGCGATCAGATGCGGGCCGGCGGGCAGGGAGACAGAGCGCACCTCGTATTCGGCGAGGTCGGGGTGGAAGCGGGAAGGGCCATCGCAGAAGAGCTGGCCGTCGATCCAAAGGACGTACCAGGAGGCTCCGACCAGGCGGAAGGTGACGGGGGCGGGGGACGGCAGATCGAATCGGCCGCGGAAGGCCGCATGGGTATCGGGGGGCGCCGGCTCAGTGGTGAGCCACAGGGCGCCGACGGAAGCCTGCGGGTGGGAAGAGGGGGCAGCCATACCGTTCACAGACGGTCCTTGATGAGCGGGTGGGGGCGTTTATCGGCCGTCGGCGGGTTTACGCCCCGCCGATCAGAATCCCCGCCAGAAAAACCAGAACGCCGCCGACGATGACCTGGAAGGCGGCCGACAGCAGCGGCGTATCCATGTATTTGGCCCGCACCCACGAGATGACCGCCAGTTCCACCGCCACCACGGCGGCGGCCACGCCCGTGGCCCAATGGAAGTTGGCGATGAGATAGGGCAGCGTGTGACCGATGCCCCCCAGGGTGGTCATCAGGCCGCAGACGATGCCGCGGGCCAGGGGGTGGCCGCGGCCGGTAAGGCTGCCATCATCGGACAGGGCCTCGGCAAAGCCCATGGAAATGCCCGCCCCCACCGAGGCGGCAAAACCCACCACCAGGGCATCGTGACTGCTTTTGGTGGCAAAGGCGGCGGCGAACAAGGGGGCGAGCGTGGACACCGAGCCATCCATGAGCCCGGCCAGGCCGGGCTGGATCACCTGCAGGATAAACAGGCGGCGCCGAGCGGCATCCTCCTCCTGGCGTTTGTCGGCGGGGAGGGCCGATTTTTCGATGTCCTCGGCCGCGGTGACATGGGCCTGTTCAGCTTCGGCCAGGTCGCCCAGGAGTTGGCGGATGTTGGCATCCGTCGTCCGGGTCGCGGCCCGCAGATAGAAGCGGCGCGTCTCGGTCTCCATGGATTCGGCCTGCTGCCGGACCGTCTCGAGCCCCAGTGACTTGGAAAGCCACACCGGCCGGCGACGGACAAAGCCCTTGACATCCTGGCGACGGATCAGGGGGATGTGCTCGCCGAAGCGCTGGCGGTACAGGTCAAACAGGCGGCGGCGGTGTTCGTTTTCCTCGCCCATCATGCGGCGGAACACTTCGGCCGAACTGGGGTACCGGGCGTGCAGCGCTTCGGCGAACTCGCCGTAGATGCGGGCATCCTCCTCTTCCGCGGTGATGGCCAGGGCCAGGATTTCACGTTCCGTAAGTTCGGCAAAGGATTTCGCCATGACAGATCCCCAAGGGATGGAGGAACGGCAACGAACCGGGCAGATTGTACGACATCGGCCGAAGCGGGTGCGGGCGATGCCGCAAGTTCGGTCCCGGCGCGGTTACGCAGGTTCGGCCCTGGCCGAACCTACTGGCCCAGGGCGCGCAGCACGACCGTGGCGTAGCCGCCGCGCGGCAGGCTGAAGCCCACGGTGCGTTTGAGCCGGTGGGGCCGGTCTTCGAGTTCGTCCCGCTGGGGCTGGGACAAGGTGAACTCCCGGGCCCGCATGAACCACTGACGCGGGGCTTCGCCAAAAAACGGCCGGTGCACCCCCGGAATCTTGAGATCGCGGAAGGTCTGCAGGCCCTCCTCGCGCAGCACCGCCAAGGCAGCGCGGCTCCAGGGCTCGACGGGCTGGGTGTTGCGTCCGGGCACGGGCAGGTCCAGATCGCGCCAGGCCGCAGGCACTGCCTGAGCCGCGGCAAACAGCATGGGCCCAAAGGGATCGTCCGCCTCATAGCGTCGGCGGGGGTCGGGGCAGGCCTCCAGCAGGAGACGCCGCGCGATGGCATTCCACAGGTGGGACTGATAGGAGTACACGGCCATCTGCTGGGTGAAGTACGGCAGCAGGACGAAGGCCCCCCGGAAATCGTCCGGGCGACGCGACAGGTGTTCGATGGCCCGGCGGTCGGCGCAGCGGGGAAGCTGCGGCAGCACGCCCTGGAAGTCTCCCCAGCCGGCGGCCAGACGCTGGCGGAAGACCTTGATGTCCTTCTTATCTTTGCGGCTGGGGGTGGCGATGGTGAGCTTGAGGGCCTGGGCGAAATCCCCGCGAATCAGATACGGGGCGGCGAAGCCCTGGAAATGGCGGGCCGAGCCGAAACGCTGATCGCCGAAGTAGTTGACCACCAGGAGGGAAGAGGCCGCGGGAGGGCTCTCAACGAGCCGCGACCGCAAGGGAGCGGCCGGCAGACCGCTTGCTGACGTGCGCGGCTCGTTGATGCAAGCACCCTCCCCCTGCCTTCTCCCTGGAGGATCAAGGAGAGGGTCGGCCAGGAGTTGGATGTGTTCATCCATACGTTCCGAGGCCTCTCTGGACAGGCCGCGCACGACGAGGATGAAGCGATTGCCGGCCACCATGTCGGCGTCCAGGGGGCGGGGCAGGAAGCCCAGACGCCGGGCCTGCCAGGCTCCGCCTTCCAGGGCCGTGGGCGCATCGCCCCCGCGCCGGGCCGTTACGTACTGGCTGGTAACGGCATGCTTGTCCTTCAAGCCTACGAAAGCAACATCTCCCGGCCGAACCTTGAGCTTGCGGGTCAGGTCGCTGATGGCGTTAGGGGTGGTGAGGCTCTTCTTGGTGAGGTGGTAGAGGGCATGCGGCCCCGGCTCGGGGCGCACCAGGGCCTGGGCCGCCTCGGTCAGCAGCTCCTCGACCCGAAAATCTTCCGGCACGCGGCGGATGGTCATGGTTGGCAGGTTCGGGCTGGCCCGAACGACAGAGGTTGACGAAGGCTCGAAGAAGGTTCGGGCAAACCCAACGCTACGAAGCGGCGGGTCGGCGTTCTTCCTACTTTTTGGCCGCAGCCAGGCGCTTTTCCAGGGCCGCCAGTTCGTCCCACAGCCCCTTGGGCAGCTTGCGTTCGAACTGCTCGAAGTGCCTGCGGATGGAGGGCAGATCGTGCTGCCAGCCGGCCAGGTCCACGCGCAGCAGTTCCTGGATGTTGGCCGCGGGCAGGTCCAGCCCCTCCAGATCCAGGGCCCCTTCCTCCGGCAAGAGGCCGATGGGGGTCTCGTGGGCATGGGCCTTGTCATCGCAGCGTTCAAAGATCCACTTCAGGACGCGGCTGTTTTCGCCGTAGCCGGGCCAGAGGAACTTGCCCTGGTCGTTCTTGCGGAACCAGTTGACGTAGAAGATCTTGGGCAGGCGTGCCCCCTTGCGGGCGCCGATCTTCAGCCAGTGGGCGAAGTAATCCCCCATGTGATAGGCGCAAAAGGGCAGCATGGCCATGGGGTCGCGGCGCAGCTCGCCGACCTTACCCGCGGCGGCGGCGGTTTTTTCCGAGCCCATGATGGCGCCCAGGAAGGTGCCGTGCTGCCAGTTGAAGGCCTCGGTGACCAGGGGCACGGTGGTGGCCCGGCGGCCACCGAAGAGGATGGCCGAGATGGGCACGCCCCTGGGATCTTCCCATTCCTTGGCGATGACGGGGCACTGGCGGGCCGGCGTGGTGAAGCGGGCATTGGCGTGGGCGGCGTTACGTCCGCAGCCGGGGCGCCAGGGACGGCGCATCCAGTCCGACAGTTCGGCCGGCTCGGTGTCCGTCTTTTCTTCCCACCACACGTCGCCCTCGGGGGTCAGCGGGAAGTTGGAGAAGATGCTGTTGGACTGCACGGTCAGCATGCAGTTGGGGTTGGAATACTCGCTGGTACCGGGGGCCACGCCGAAAAAGCCGTTTTCCGGGTTGATGGCGTAAAGCCGGCCATCCGAGCCGAATTTCATCCAGGCGATGTCGTCGCCGATGGTCTCGACCTTCCAGCCCGGCACGGTGGGGGTAAGCATGGCCAGGTTGGTCTTGCCGCAGGCCGAGGGGAACGCGGCGGCGAGGTACTTCACTTCCTTGCGCGGGCTGGTGAGCTTGAGGATCAGCATGTGCTCGGCCAGCCAGCCCTCATCCCGGGCCATCACCGAGGCGATGCGCAGGGCAAAGCACTTTTTGCCCAACAGGGCATTGCCCCCGTAGCCTGAGCCGTAGCTCATGATCTCGCGGGTGTCGGGAAAGTGGGTGATGTACTTGGTCCGGGCGTTGCAGGGCCAGGGCACATCGGCCTGGTGGTCGGCCAGCGGGGCCCCCACCGAGTGCAGCCCGCGGCAGAAATCCTCGCTGTGGCCCAGCACTTCGAGCACCTGGCCGCCCACCCGGGCCATGATGTGCATGTTGACCACGACATAGGCCGAATCGGTGATCTGGATGCCCACCTTGGCGATGGGGCTGCCCACCGGTCCCATGGAATAGGGGATGATGTACATCGTCCGGCCCTTCATGCAGCCGTCATAGAGCTTCTTGAGGATCTCCCGCATTTCGCCAGGGGCTTTCCAGTTGTTGGTGGGCCCGGCATCCTCCTTCCTGGCCGAGCAGACGAAGGTGAACTCCTCGACACGGGCCACATCGGCCGGGTCGGAGCGGCAGAAGTGGCTGTGCGGGCGCAGGCTCTCGTTGAGGCGGATGAAGGTGCCGGCCTGCACCAGGCCGTTGCACAGGTAGTCGTATTCATCTTTCGAGCCGTCGCACCAGCGGACGGCTTCGGGCTGGCACAACTCGATGGCGTCCTCGACCCATTTCAGCAGTTTGGCGTTGCCGGTGAACTGCCGGGCCAGGGCCTGCTGGGCCTGGGCCAGATTCTGGCCGGGTACGCGGACCACTTGATGCATTTGAGTGGTGGCGAAGGGCATGGATACACCGTCTCCTCAAAAACAGAGGTTGGCACAACACAACGGAGATTAAGAAAGAACCAGACCCGTCCCCGCCGGGCCGGAGCCAGATTGTAGGGATTCAATCCAGACACGCAAATCGGTTTTGTCGCAGGTCGTACGAACGACGACGGTTCCCCCCGGCCTCGCACGGATCGGCTCGCAAACCGCCAGGGCCCAGCCTGAGCGCCTACCATTGCGCCAACTCCACCCCTTGCAAGGTGACAGCATCATGTCCACCCACACCATCCGCCTGCACCGGGTGCTGCACGCACCCCCGGAAAGAGTCTACCGGGCGTTCTTGGATGCCCAGGCCCTGGCTAAATGGCTGCCCCCGGATGGCTTTACCGGCATGGTCCATCACTTGGATGCCAAGGTCGGCGGCACGCACCAGATGTCCTTCACCAACTTCACCACCGGCCAGAGCCACTCCTTTGGTGGAACCTATCTCGAACTCGTCCCTCACGAGCGCATCCGGTACACCGACCAGTTCGGCGACCCGAACCTGCCGGGGCAGATGCAGGTGACGATCACGTTGAAGAAGGTCTCCGTCGGCACCGAGCTGAACATCGTGCAGGAAGGCGTCCCGGCCGCCATTCCCCCCGAAAACTGTTATCTCGGCTGGCAGCAGTCGCTGACTCTTCTGGCCCGCCTGATCGAGGCCGAGATCCCCGATTGATGGGGAAACGCAGGACCAGTCCCTTCCCCGGGCTGGCGACCATCGCAGGTATTTGCCGCCCGATCCGGCTTTCGGGGCCGACCGGTGTGCATCTGTGGCGGGCCACGATCGCGGGTACCTGCGCGTAAACAACGAATTGACAGAGAAATAGTCTCTTCAGCATTCCGCCGCATCACCGCCGAGCTGTGGTTCACCAACCTGACGGGCCAGCGGTCCGCACGGCAAAAAAGTCTTGCCTGTCAGGAGATATCTGAGTATGTTGAATCAAGACAGTTGATCGACAGGTCATTGCGGCCTGGGCTGTCGAGGGGTGGCCACTTCCGGATGCCTCAGGCATCAATCAGCTTACGACCATCTGGGTGATTTCAGTCGGTCTGCAACCATGTGCCATGGGGCACAAAAAGGAAGGCACCTATGAAATCCACCGCTTTGCTGCTGGGTGCAGGGCTCGCGCTGGTGCCATGCGCCCCCACTCAGGCCACGGTCATCTACGGCAGTTTGAGCAACTTTGACTGTATCAATGATACGGGCTTTACCGCGCACGGCTTTGAGATCGAACTCGATGGATGCACCCCGTCCAATGTGATCGCCACCTTTGGGGCCCCGTACAACCGCTACGGGGATCCCTCGGTCACCACCGATGGCACCAAGACCTTCGTGCGCTATGCAGCGACGTACTCGGCCGGAACCAGTAGCTGGTCAATCGGCACCGATACTGGAACCTATGCCCCCACCGGGGGCCACTCGCTTTTCTATGAGCTGTACGGTGGCACCGCCGGCTACCCGGGAACGATTCCCGGGGATCACTTCGGTATCGCCTTGAACGCCACGCTCACCAACACGGTCTACCACTGGCTCCTGGACGATGGCACCGGCCAGTTGGTCCAGGCCGGCACGAGCGTGCGAGTCCCCGCCCCTGTGTTCACCGTCCCGGCTCCGGCCCAGCCGGTCGTAAACGTAGCCGTGCCGGCGCCCCCGATCGAGGACCCGGACCACCCTCTGTTCGGCGACGCCATCTGGGCCAAAGTCTTCATCACCACCGTTGAAAACCCGGAACCCGTGGAACTGCATCACCTCGTCCTGGGTGATCCGGTCGTGCCCCCCGACCCCGAAACGGAGACCGAGATCGAGTGGGTGCTGCTGCAAACGGGCCTCATGAACGAGCGCAGCGACGATCTGAACATCAATGCCGGGAACGCCGCGGTGACGCGCCGCTACGAGTTCTACGCTTACAAAGGTGATTACGAATCGGAGAGTCACGAGGCCCTGAACGACGCGTATGACCCGCTCTACGTCGGCGACTTCCTCGGGAATCAGAACGTCGCGGTCAACCTTATTCCGGAGCCAGCCACCGGCACGCTGCTGGGCGGGGGGCTGGGCCTGTGGCTGATCGGCGGCCGACGAAAGACCCGATCGGAATAAGTGCGCCCGCGTACCCTTGCGATTCGTCCCCTGCCCGACGGGCCGATGCACCGATTACCCCTTGCGCGTCAGTGTCCGGTACTTCATCCGGTGCGGCTGGTCGGCCGCGAGGCCCAGGCGCTTTTTGCGATCCTCCTCATAGGCCGTGAAGTTGCCCTCGAACCAGCGGGCGGTTGAGTCCCCTTCGAAGGCCAGAATGTGCGTGGCCAGGCGGTCCAGGAACCAGCGGTCGTGGCTGATCACCACGGCGCAGCCGGCGAAGTTCTCCAGGGCCTCTTCCAGGGCCCGCACCGTGTTCACATCCAGGTCGTTGGTGGGCTCATCCAACAGCAGCACATTGGCTCCGCTCTTGAGCATGCGGGCCAGGTGTACCCGGTTGCGCTGGCCTCCGGAAAGCGTGCCCACTGCCTGCTGCTGGTCGGCGCCGGTGAAGCCGAAGCGGGCGGCATAGGAGCGGGCGTTGACCGTATCCTTGCCCAGCTTGAAGGCCTCCTGGCCCCCGGAAATCGCGCTCCACACCGGGGCGGCATCATCCAGCCCCTCGCGCGACTGCTCGACGTAGGCGAACTGCACGGCCTCGCCGATGCGCAGACCCCCACCATCGGCCTTTTCTAAACCGGTCAGGATGCGGAACAGTGTGGTCTTGCCCGCTCCGTTGGGCCCGATGATGCCCACGATCCCATTCCGGGGGAGCTTGAAGGACAGGTTCTCAAAAATCACCCGCTCGTCGTAGGTCTTGGTCAGTCCCTGGGCCTCGATCACCAGTTCGCCCAGGTGCGGGCCCGGCGGAATGAAGATCTCGATTTCGCTCGCCCGCCTGGCCTCATTCTCCGCCACCATCTTGTCGTAGGCCGCCAGGCGGGCCTTGCTTTTGCTCATCCGCGCCTGCGGGCTCTTGCGTACCCAATCCAGTTCCCGCTTGAGCGCCTTCTGCCGCGCCGATTCCTGCTTCTCCTCCACCGCCAGCCGGTCGCTCTTCTGCTCCAGCCAACTGGTGTAGTTCCCTTTCCAGGGAATCCCGGCCCCGCGGTCCAGTTCGAGGATCCATCCGGCCACGTTGTCCAGGAAGTAGCGGTCGTGGGTGACGGCGATGACGGTACCTTCGTAGCGCTGCAGGTGCTGCTCCAGCCAAGCGACGGATTCGGCATCCAGATGGTTAGTGGGCTCATCCAAGAGCAGGATGTCGGGCTTTTCCAACAGCAGCCGGCACAAGGCCACGCGGCGGCGCTCCCCCCCGGAAAGCGGCCCGATCGGAGCCTCCATCGGGGGACACCTCAGGGCATCCAGGGCGTGCTCGAGCTGGGAGTCGATGTCCCATCCGCCCAGCCGGTCGATTTTCTCCTGCAGCGTGCCTTGCTTTTCCAGCAGTTCGTTCATCTTCGCATCGGAAAGCGGTTCGCCAAGCTGATCGGAGATCTGGTTGAACTGGTCCACCAAGTCGAGCGTGGACTGCACGGCCAAGCGCACCTCCTCGCCCACCGTGGCCCCCCGGAACCTGGGTTCCTGGGGCAAGAGGCCCACCGTGTAACCGGGGGAAATCTGGATCTCGCCATCGAACGCCTTATCCTCCCCCGCCAGGATGCGCAGCAGCGACGATTTGCCCGAGCCGTTCAAGCCCAGCAC
>JAJXSS010000438.1 GCA_021784455.1 Planctomycetota bacterium | reverse complement strand
TCCGATTCCCATACGCCGGGGCACAGCCCGCTGCCCAAATATCTCCAGCGGCTGGAGGCCACCGGCCGGGCCGATAGCGCGGCAGTGTTGCGTCAGAAGTATGCGCGGTTTCTCAAGGTGTAAGGGCGCTGGCCGGCGCAAGCTCAGCAGCGACCCACGCCGCGCCCTCAGGATCCCACCGGAGTCGGCGGGGCGGCGGCCACCAGCCGCAGCCGGTTGGCCTGGGACAGCGGCGCACCGCATTCCGGGCAGATGCCGGAGGTGTTGCCGGTCAGGTCGGACTGGCAGCGCTCGCAGGCCAGGGTGCCCAGGAACAGGGGATGCTGGGCGTAGCGCATCCAGATAACGCGCGTCCGCGCCCACGTGTCCCCTAAGCGCCGGCCGCGGATCAACTGGAACGCCACATAGAGCGCGGCAAACGGCAAACATTTTGCGGAGGAATCATCTGCCATTGGAGCCCAAGCCAATTGCCCGGTACGATACTCCATCTGCCGGGGTCCGCGGGATGCCCGCGGATCGGCCGCGTGTGGCCATGGCCAGATTCCCGGGAAGGCGGGGGCCGGGGGGGCGAGGGCGGGGGTTGGAGCTATCATGCCTGAGCATCAAGACGGTTATCTGCGGCAGATGTGGGATGCGCTGAAATCCATTGCCATCGGCATGCGCATCACGCTCAAGTACTGTTTCACCCGGTCGGTCACCATCCAGTATCCCTTTGAGAAACTGGCGTTCGCCCCGCGCTATCGGGGCATCCACGAGTTCGAGGCCGACAAGTGCATCGCCTGCGACCAGTGCGCCAAGGCCTGCCCGGTGGACTGCATCTACATCGATAAGTCCGCCCCGCGCAAGATCGACAAGGCCACCGGCAAGGCCGCCGGCGGCGAGCTCGTGCGCTTCGCCATCGACTACCAGAAGTGCATGTTCTGCGCCCTGTGCACCGAACCCTGTCCCACCGAGTGCATTCACATGGGCAAGATCCACGATCTGTCGGCTTACAGCCGCCAGGCCATGATCGTGGAGTTCACGGAGCTGGACAAGGAAAACCTGCGCACGCCGGTCCCCATCTGGATGGAACGCAATGCCGACAAGATCCCCTGGGTGAAGAAGGAACTTCAGCGCGTGCGCCGGGGCGAGATCGCGACCAAGGAAGCGGACATCCCGCCGGTCTGATGCCGGGCTCGCCTGCGGCACTGCCCAGCCCCAGCCCGTGGGCGCTGAAGCAAGTCTGCACCGAGGCTGCTTCGGTGGAGCTCTCGCCCCCCAATTCGCAGGCCGATACCGGCACCGCCAAGACGCGCGGCGGCCTGGGTTTATCCCCGGAAACTCTTCTCATTGGGCCATCGTGGCCACGGCGGGCAGGTTGAGGTCGTCAAAGCGATGGTGGAGGAAGTCTTCGTGCGCCAGCCCGGCGATCATGGCCGCATTGTCCAGACAGTAGGACATTTTGGGAATGCCTACGTGCAGCTTGCGGGCCTGGCCCAGCTCTGCCACCCGCCGGCGCAGCAGAGAATTGGCGCTGACTCCGCCGCCGATCAGAATGGCCCGGGCGGGGGTGCCCTGGCGGGTCATGACCTCCAGGGCGCGCTGTAGTTTCGTCATCAGGATGCCGATGGCGGTGTCCTGGAACGCCGCAGCGTAATCGGCCTGCTCCTGGGGTGTCAGGTCTGCCCCCGAACGCTCGAAGGTGGCGGCCGGGCCGCGGCCCTTGGGGAACCCACGGACCTTGTACAGCAGGGCCGTTTTGAGGCCGCTGAAGGAGAAGTCCAGGCTGTCACGGTCCAGAAGGGACTTCGGCAAGTCGATTGTCCGGGGGTCTCCGGTCTGGGCCAGCTTGTCCAGCTTGGGCCCCCCCGGGTATCCGAGGTAGAGGATCACGGCGGCCTTGTCGTAGGCCTCGCCCACCGCATCATCAATGGTTCGGCCCAGCAGACGCATCCGCGTGGCGGCCTCGACGTGGTACAGGCTGCTGTGGCCGCCGGACACCACCAGGCCCAGGGCAGGGAAGAGGGATCTGGGATCGATGATCTCTGTTTTCTGATCGGGCCGGGTGGTCGGCTCCTGCAGGCACGAAGCGTAAAGGTGTGCCTGCACGTGGTCCACGCCGACCAGAGGCCGGTCCAGGGCCCAGGCCAGGGCCTTGGCCGCGCTAACGCCCACCAGCAGTGACCCGATCAGTCCGGGGCGGTTGCCGACGGCCACCGCATCAAGGTCGCGCAGCCTCAAATGGGCCGTGGCCAGGGCTTCATCCAGCACGGGCAGGATCCGCTCCAGGTGGGCCCGGCTGGCGATCTCCGGTACCACGCCGCCGTACTTGGCGTGCAGATCGTGCTGGGTGGCAATGATATTGGCCAAGACCACCCGCCCGTCGGCTACCAGGGCCACGGAGGTCTCATCGCAACTGGATTCAATGCCGAGGATGACAGGCATGGGGTGATTTTCGATTTTGGAATTTCGATTTTCGATTTTGGATTTTCAATGGATACCAGGTCCAGTCACGACCGCGTCGCTTTTGTCCGCAATCCAACATCGAAAATCAAAATCAAAAATTCCTCAGGGTTGGGTGGCGGGCTGCGTGGTCGCCGCCTCCACGCGGGCCAGTTCCTTATTGACTTCGCCCAGCCGGTCGGTCAGGAGGTCGCGCTGGGTTTCCAGGTTGTCCCGTTCTTCAAGGAGCGCCAGTTGTTTGGCCCCCGATTCACCGACCTTGGGCCAGATCCCCGTGGCCAGCTTGCCCAACATGGCTTTGAGCCCGGCGGCCAGTTGCGGGTCGGCGTATTCCTTGTCGATGGCCGCGGGAGTGATCGCCGCCGGATCATGCGGGGCGCTGGCCGCCCCCCCAAGGACTTCGCGCTGGCGGCGCAACTCCAGCATCGTGCGCGTCTGCTGGGGCGTCATGGGCACCCAGAAACCGTCGGCCGGGTCCACTCCCCACACGGTACTGCCCTTACGGCGATGGATGTTTCGGCCGTTGGGCAGGTAGTAGTAGGCAATGGTGATCTTGATGGCCCCTTCCCCCGACTCCAGCATGCGCACCTGCTGCACCGAGCCTTTGCCCCAGGTGCGCGTACCGATGAACTGGGCCCGGTGATCCACCGACAGGGCCCCGGTTGTTACCTCGGCCGCCGATGCGCTGGCTTCACTGGCCAGGACCACCATGGGCACATCCGTCATGAAGTTCGAGCCGTCGGAGGTGCTGACCCGTTCGGGGACCGTGCGGCCCTTGACCGAGACGATGCGCTCGCCGGCGGGCAGGAAGTAGCTGCAGATCTGCACGGCCGATTCCAGCAGGCCGCCGGGGTTGAAGCGCAGGTCAAGGATCAAGCCCTTCATCTTCTCCTTGTTCAGTTGCTCCAAGGCGGCCTTCACATCCCCCGCCGTCTTGTCGGTGAACTGGGAGATGCGGATGTAGCCGATCTTGTGCACCGGATCGAGCATGAAATCCCAATGGCCTTTGGGGCCGCGGCGGGCACCTTTGACCGTCGTCACGTTGATCTGGCCGCGGGTGATGATCAGCTTGGCCGTGTCGCCCGACTCGTGGCGCACGGTCAGGGTGACCTTGCTGCCCTCGGGCCCCTGGAGCATCTTGATGGCCTGGCTGATGGAGAGGTTCT
>JAJXSS010000036.1 GCA_021784455.1 Planctomycetota bacterium | reverse complement strand
GTTACGGGCAAGGGATGCTTCAGGTAGCCATCAAAGCATACGAACGTGGAGCCTTCCTTATTGACTGGATACCCCTGCGGATCCTGGACGTATTGACCAGCCCCATTCCTATCGGGACCAACGGGAAGCCGCAGGCCGACCTGGGCAGCGTGAAGCTCCGGCATAGCGCCGATACTGACCAGCGCGATCAGGAGGAACCGGATGCCTGAGTTTCGAATTGCCGCAGTCCAGCGCGGGGCCGCTCGGTGTGAAGAAGAAGCGATCATAGTCTCATAGCCTTTCGGGTTTTCCGTGTGGGCACTTCCGGTCGTCGGTCTTTCGGCTACGATGCCAGACCGGCCGGTGGCCCCCCCCAGCGGCCGGAGCAACGCAATGGGGTGCCCAGGGGAGGCCAGGATCAGACTGCTTGTGCGGCCTCCAAGGGGCTCTCGTAGAACGACCGGTTTCTTGCGGTTATTGCGTAGGCAGGCAGAGGGCACTGGGAGAACGAGGGCTTACGATTGGGGCCCCAGCGGGCATCTCAGACTTGCCAAGGAGCGGGGGCCCGGCCGGCAGTCTCCGCCCCCGGCGCCCCGGCCCCCCGGCCCCCCGGCCCCCCGGCCCCCGGATGCCTCTGCCAAGGTTCTTCGGGCCTCTTTTGCGGCCCTTCTGGGGGGGTAAAGAGTGGGGGTGGGGACCGGAGCGGGGCCACCTCCTCCATCCGCAATAGGCGCTCTGGGGGTCGCGGGAAGCGGTTTCCCTGTAAGTGCTGGTCATGATGCAACTTCACCCTACCTACGCATTCTTCGGATGAGCCTTTTGGGTTTTGGATTTTCGATTGATCTCAGTTGCAGCGGTGCACCCATTTCGGGTGGCGATCTGGCCGATTGAAAATCGAAAATCAAAAATCGAGAATGGTGCCATGAACTTCCTCGCCCATCTCTACGTGGCGGACGCAACGCTGGGGGGCGGGGCGGCGGTGTGGATCGGCAGCCTCCTGCCGGACCTGGCCCGCCCCCATCACGCGTTGGACGGCCTGCCGCCGCGGGCCGTGGCGGCCGTGCACCAGCACCGCCTCGTGGATGCCTTTACCGACACGCACCCCCTGGTGGAGCGCTCCAAGGCCCGGCTGCGGGCCCGTCACGGCCGCTACACCGGCATTCTGGTGGATGTGTTCTACGATCATCTCCTGGCCGGCACGTGGGATCGCTACAGTGCCACGCCCCTGCCCCAATTCATTGCCCAGGTGCATGCGGCTTTCCGGGGGCACCCGCACTGGATGCCGCCGACTATGCGCTATCCGGTGGGCAAGCTGATGGAGGAAGACTGGCTGAGCTGTTATGCCACGGTCGCGGGGATCGAACTGGTTCTGCGCCGCATGTCCAACCGCCTCAGCCGCCGTTTTGAGCGGACGGTGGAACTGCATGCGGCCATGCCGGATCTGGTGCAGCACAAAGCGTCCTTGGAGCAGGACTTTGCCGCGTTCTTCCCGCGGCTGGTGGCGCACGCGCAAGACGCCGCACGCTGATGGGGCAGGGCTATCCCGCGGCGGCCTCGAAAAGGTCGGAGGCTTTGACGGCGGCATCGGGCCGGCCATCGGGCATGCGCAGCGTCAGGATCAACTGCAGCACGGCGAAGGCCAGCATGGCCACGAAAACCCACAGCAGCCCGCCGCAAATCATGTGCTGCAGGTCCCTCACCAGGGCCGGGGACAGACCGGTGGCCCCGCGCGGATCCAGGACCTGAGCAGGGGTGGCCCCCCGGGCGCGCAATTGGGCCAGCCGGGGGGCGATCGCCAGATTGAACAGGGCCCCCAGCAGACCCACCCCCAGGGCTCCGCCGATGGTGCGGAAGAAGGTGATGCTGCTGGTGACCAGGCCGCGCTCGTGCCAGGTCACCGCATTCTGGGCGGCCAGCAGATAGGCCATGGAGGCGGGGCCGAACCCCAGCCCGGTGACGGCCAGGGTGGCGGTCAGCACCGCGTGGGGCGCCGAGAACACCGTGCCCAGTACCAGACCGCCGAAGCCGGCAATAATCAGCAGCGATCCCAGCGCCGAGGTGCGCCTGAAGCCCCAGCGCACCACCAGGGGGGCGGCGATAATGCCGGAAAAGGCCCACGTGAGCATGACGGGGGTCACCACACCGGCGGCCGCCGCGGCCCCGCCGCCCCGTCCCCCCTGGACGTAGAGAGGAACGAAGGTGTCCAGACTCAGAAACGCCAGCCCCAGCAGCAGGCTGCAGAAAAGCGACGGTCCAATGGCCCGGTGCAGGAGCACGCCCGGAGCCATGATGGGGTTGGCCGCCCGCCGTTCGTGCCAGATGAAGTAGGCGCCCGTCAGAGCGGCCACCAGCAGCAGGCCGGCGCTGAGCAGCCATGAACCGGTCGATTCACCCACCCCGGAGGTCACCAGCAGCAGGCTGCTGCAGGCCAGGGTCAAGCAGGCGACGCCGGGAAGATCCAGGTCGGTGGTGTGGGGCTTTTCGTGATCGTGGTATTTCCAGGCCAGCACCAGCAGGCCAATCAGGCCCAGGGGCAGGTTGATGAAGAAGATGGACCGCCAGCCCAGGGTGTTGACCAGAAAGGCGCCCAGGGCGGGCCCGGCCAGCGCCGCCGTGCCCCACACGGCGCTGAAAAAGCCCTGGATTTTGGCCCGCTCTTCCAGCGTGAAGATATCGCCCAGAATGGTCAAGACCACGGGCATGATGCCCCCGGCGCCCAGCCCCTGCAGCCCGCGGAAGGCGATGAGTTGTCCCATGCTGGTCGAGAAAGCGGCCAGGACGGAGGCCCCGATGAACAGGCCGATGGCGGCCAGGACGATGGGTTTGCGGCCCAGCGCGTCGGCCAGCCGCCCGTAGATCGGCATACTGATGGTGCAGGCCAGCAGGTAGATCGACGCCACCCAGGAATAATGCTCCAGCCCGTGCAGGTCCCCGATGATGGTGGGCATGGCGGTGGAGGTGACGGTCTGCTCCATGGAGGACAGCACCATTACGATCATCATGGCCGCGGTCACGAAGCGCCGATCTGGAGGCGGCGTCAGAGGGGTCGCCGGCTCATGCACGGCGAACTCCCCGGGCGCAGCGGCGCCCAGGGTGGGGTCGATGACGACATCCCGCTGCACCGCCGGGCGGCCAGCCGGTTCTGGAGACGACTGAGGGTTCATGGCGAAGGCGGAAAGCATACCCGCCAGGGGACAGCAGGCAAGCCCGCCGGGCGATTGGCCGTTCTTCGCCCTTCCCCCTGCTTCACAGGAAATGAATGGCCAGGATCGAGGTAACGCTGATGAAGGCCCAGAGAATGATGCCCTGCACCATCGGCCGCACGCCCACGGCCTTGAGGGTCTGGCGCGACAGGCCGGCACCGATCAGAAACAGTGTCAGCGTCAGGCCGATGCGGGCCGCGATGGTCAAGGCTGGCGAGGCCGAGGCCACCCCGGGGATGAAGGTGCGGGCCAGCGAGGCCAGGATGAAGCAGCCGATGAACCAGGGCACCGGGAAGCGCCGGGCGGGCGCCGGCGGGGCCTGGGTGCTGCTGGCAGGGGAGCCTGCGGCCGGGCGGTGAAAATGCGCGACCACCAGGGCCACGGGCACGATCCACAGGGCCCGCGAAAGCTTGACGGCGGTGGCGATCTGCAGGGCCTTGGTGCCGTAGGTGCTGGCGGCCCCGACCACCGAGGAAATGTCGTGGATGGCCACGCCTGACCAGGCGCCGAACTGGGTCTGGCTCAGGTGCATCAGGTGGCCCAGCACGGGGAAAAGGTACAGGGCCACCGCGTTGAGCAGAAACACCGTGCCCAGGGCCACGGTCATCTGGGCCTCGGCCACGCCCAGCACCGAACCCACGGCGGCGATGGCCGAACCGCCGCAGATGGCGGTGCCGGCCGAAATCAGCAGCGACGTGGTGGGCTGGATGCGCAGCCAGCGGGCCAGCAGGGCCCCCAGGACAAAGGTGATGGTGATGGTGCCGGCGGCCATGGCCAGGCCGGTCAATCCCGCGTGCAGCACCAGGATCAGGTTCATGCCAAAGCCCAGCATGACCACGGAGATCTGCAGGAGCCAGCGCGAGGCCTTGCGCCCCGCCTTCGGGCAGGGGTGTTCACAGCTTAGGGCCAGCAGCACGCCCAGGATCAGGGCCAGCCCCGGTGAGGCCCACGGGGTCAGACAGAAAGCCGCCCCCAGCAGGAAGAGCAGGCGGCTGACCAGGGATACGGGAAGGCTGTCAGGGCAGGAGGATGGCAGGACCGTCGCATCGGGGGAAGGATCCATCGGCATGGGGCTGTCTCCAGGGTCGGCCGCTGAACCGGGCCGAATCACGGGGAAAGCCTATCCCCGGGCATATATAATGCAAAGATATGATTATTATATGTTCCATATCAAAGGAGCATGAATGAACCTGCACCATCTGGCCGTCTTTCACGCCGTGGCCCGCGAACAGAGCGTGACGCGCGGGGCCCAGCGGCTCAAGACCAGCCAACCGGCCGTATCGCGGCAACTGGCCGAACTGGAGCGGGCCTTGCAGGCCCGGCTGGTGGACCGGCTGCCGCGGGGCGTGGGCTTGACCCCGGCCGGGGAGCTGCTCTACGGCTACGCCCAGAAGATTTTCGCCCTGGAAGCTGAAGCCCGGCGGGCGATCGGCGAGCTTCAGGGCCTGCAGCGCGGCCGCCTCCTCATCGGGGCCAGCCTGACCGTCGGCTCCTATCTTCTGCCGGCCATCCTGGCCCGCTTCCGGGCGGCCCATCCGGGGCTGGAGGTGGCCGTGGAGATCGCCAACACCCGGGAGGTGCTTGCCCAACTGGCCCGGCGGCGGCTGGATCTGGGCCTGACGGAAGGCTTCGTGCCCGGGCAGGAGTTTCGCTGGGAGGTGTTCGGCGGTGATGAGCTGGTGGGGATCGGCCCGCCGGGGCACCCTCTGGCCCAGGCCGGCCGGGTCACGGCCGCCCGTCTCTGCGCCCAGCCCGTGATCCTGCGCGAGGAGGGCTCGGGCACGCGGGCGGTGATCGAGCGGGCCCTGGTGGCCAAGGGCCTGCGCATTCAGCCGGTGATGACGCTGGGCAGCACCGAGGCGATCAAGGCAGCCGTGGCCTGCGGCGCGGGGCTGGCGATCGTGTCGCAACTGAGTGTGCGCGTGGAACTGGATCAGGGGCGGCTGGCCCTGATTCATCTGAGCGACCTGCGCATCCATCGCGATCTGCACCTGTCGCGTCTGGCCGACCGCACTCCCGGCCGGGCGGCCCAGGCGTTCATGCGGATGCTCAAGACGGAAGGCATTTCCGGCCAGACAGGCAGGCGATGAGATTCCCCGCGTCCAGGGCCGAGGGGCGTGGGGCATTGCGGTCGGGGTGGGGGGAGCTTAGCATCGCCATCCGGCGGCGCTGGCCGCAGTGCATCCGCGTGCTGGCTGCCCGCGGCGCCGCCCCGGACCATCGTTGCTGAGAACGCACCCTGTCCCCCGTCATGCGCCGGGCGCTGACCCCTGCGGGTCGGGTCGGGACGGGCTGGCCGGCCAGTCCCAAGGACGTCATCGATGGCTACGCCGAGCATTCACGTGATCGCCTGTGGAGTCCTGGCGGTGGACCTGCGCCAGGTCATCCAGGAACTGCAACTGGATATCAGGACCACCTACCTTCCCGGCGGCCTGCACAACAACCCCAAGGAACTGCGGCGCCGGCTGCAGGCGGCCATCGACGAGGTTTCAGCCGATCCCCAGGTCGGCCAGATCGCCATCGGGTATGGCATCTGCGGCCGGGGAACCGTGGGCCTGCACGCCCGCCACGTGCCTCTGGCAATTCCCCGGGTGCACGACTGCATCGCGCTTTTTCTGGGTTCCGATGCCGCCTATCGCCGCGAGTTCGCCCGCTATCCAGGCACTTACTACGTTTCGGCCGGTTGGGTCCGGGAGAAAGTGCAGCCCAGCGGCTCCCAGCCGGCGGGGGACGATCCCGCCTGCCGGCCACCCATCCCCGTCAACGCCTTGCCCGCGCCGCCATCCGCGGGTGACCCCACGGCGGCCCCGGCCGGCTGCCCTTGGTCGGATCCCGAACTCCAGGGGCTGGTGGCCCGGCACGGGGCGGAGAATGCCCAGGCCATCCAGCATTTCCTGAGCAGTTGGCAGCGCAACTATCAGCGCGCCGCGTTCATCGACACCGGAACGCCCGAGCATCGCCGCTACGCCCAGGTGGCGGCCGACATGGCCGCCCGCTACGGCTGGAAGTTCGAAGAGTTACCCGGCAGCACCCAGCTACTCAAAAAACTGATCACCTGTCAGAGCACGGATCAGGAAGTGCTCTGGGTGCCGCCCCACCACGTGACCGACTACGACCCCGTGGGTCGGGGGCTTCAGGCCGTGCCGGTGTGGAAACTGGACCAGGCCTCGGGCCCCGCGGGCGACCAGATCATCGAAGTGGGCTCGGATCACGACCGCGGTCCCCAGGCCCGCCTGGGGCTGGGGATTGATGCGGGCGGCACCTACACCGATGCGGTGATCTATGAGTTCGCCGCAGACAAGGTGGTGGCCAAGGCCAAGGCCCTGACCACCCCGTGGGACTACACCCTGGGCATTTCCAGCGCCCTGGACCAGTTGGAGGCGGGCCACCTCAGGCAGGTGGACCTGGTGTCGATCTCCACCACGCTGGCCACCAACGCCGTGGTGGAGGGCCGGGGTCAGAAAGTGGGCCTTGTCATCATGCCCCCCTATGGGCTCTTTGCTCCGGAGGATATTGCCCACCGGCCCATTGCGGTGATCCGGGGGCAGATGGAGATCGACGGGGTGGAACGCGTCCCCATCGACCCCGATGAGATCCTCCGGGTGGCCCGGCAGATGGTGGAGCAGGAGCAGGTGGGGGCGTTCGCCGTCACCGGCTTTGCCAGCCACGTCAACCCCGGGCACGAGCTTGAGGTGCGGCGCATCCTGGAAGAAGAGACGGGCCTGCCGGTGACCTGCGGTCACGATGTGTCCGAGCAGCTCAACTATCGCGTGCGGGCCCAGACGGCCGCCTTGAACGGACGCATCATCCCCATCCTGGTCTCTTTTCTGCAGCAGGCTGCCCAGAGCCTGGCCACCCGCGGCATCACCGCCCCGATGATGGTGGTGCGCAGCGACGGCTCACTCATGAGCGTGGAGGCGGCCCGCCAGCGCCCCATTGAGACCATCCTTTCGGGCCCGGCGGCCAGCGTGGCCGGGGCCCGGCACCTGGCCCAGGCCCCCAGTGCCTTCGTGGTGGATGTGGGCGGCACGACCACCGATACCGCCCTGATCTTGAACGGCTCGGTGCGCACCGCCAGCCAGGGAGCCCGGGTGGGCGGCTGGCAGACCCACGTGCAGGCCCTGGACCTGCGCACCTGCGGCCTGGGGGGGGACAGCCTGATCGCCAGCCTCCAGGGCAAGCTGCACATCGGTCCCAGGCGCGTGGGGCCGATGGCCTGGCTGGGGGCGCGGCAGCCATCGGGGCTCGAGCCCTGCTTCCAATGGATCCAGGAACACCTGGACCATTACGCCACCATGCCGGCGCTGCTGGACATCTACACCCTGAACGGCCGGCCCACCGGGATCACACTCAGCCCGCGCCAGCAGCGGATCGTGGAAGCCCTGGCCCGGCGGCCGTATTCCGCCCACGAACTGGCGGCCGGGATCCTCGAACACTGGTGGGAGGATCTGGACCTGGAGCGTCTGGAAGGGACCCACCTCGTGCAGCGCTGCGGGCTGACGCCCACCGATCTCCTGCACGCCACCGGCCGGTTCGAACGCTGGGACACTTCGGCCGCCCGCCGCATGCTGGCCCTGATGAGCCAGGCGCTGAATATCTCCCCGGACCGCCTGGTGGCCCAGGTGCACGAGCAGTTCGTGCGCCGGCTGGCTCTGGAGGTGCTCAAGAAGCAACTGGATGACGATGGGAACGTTGATGGGCTGGAAGGCTCGGAGCTGGCCCGGACGCTGGTGGATAACTGGCTCAAGGGGGGGTCGGCCGGCTACCACGTGCGGATTCAGCTTCAGCATCCCATCATCGGCATCGGGGCGCCGGTGGGGCATTTCCTGCCGGCCGCGGCCGAGTTGCTGCAGACCCGGGCCATCATTCCCGAGCATGCCGATGTGGCCAACGCTCTGGGCGCGATCACCAGTTCGGTGGTCCTGCACCGCCAGGTGGAGATTTGCCCGGACATGCACGGCCGCTACGCGGTGCACGGTCTTCCGGGGGCTCCGACCTTCGCCGAACTGCACGAGGCCCGGGCCGCCGCTATGGAGCATCTGCAGCAGTACATCAGGGCCGCGGCCCGGGCGGCCGGCACCCGCCGCAGCCGCATTCAGTTCATCCTGCACGACAAGGTGGCGCCCCTGGGCGATGGGGGCCAGATCTTCATCGCCCAGACCGTCGAGGCCCGGCTCACCGGCCGGCCCGACCTGGCCCGCCTGGCGCAAGCCTGACTGTGCCCTAGCGCTTGATGCGGGCCGAGCCGCCGCCGGCGACGTGGGTCAGCTCGTCCAGGGTGATCTGGCTGGAATCGCCGCGTGTGCTCATCAGGAGCGCGCCGTGGGCCACGCCCAGGTTCACGCACTGCTGGGGGGCCTGGCCGGTCAAAAACCCGTAGATGAAGCCCGAGGCAAAACCATCTCCACCGCCCACACGGTCTTCGATCTCCAGACCGTTGAATTTCAGCCCCTCGTAGAAAGTGCCCTCGTGCCACATGATGGCCGACCAGTCGTTGATCAGCCCCGATTTCACCCCGCGCAGCGTGGTGCCCACCACCTTGATGTTGGGGAAATCCTTGACCACGCGATTGACCATGTCCTTGAAGGCGGTGGTATCCAGTTGGCCCTTTTCCACATCCACGCCCTTGACCTCGTAGCCCAGCACTTGCTGGAAGTCCTCTTCGTTGCCGATCAGACAGTCGATGTAGGGCACCAGGGGTTTCGTCGTCTGGATGGCCTGGGCCGATGACCACAGCTTCGAGCGGAAGTTCAGGTCGTAGGAGACGATGGTTCCGGCCTCGTGGGCCCCGCGGATGGCCTCGGCCACCACCTGGCGGGTTCCTTCAGACAAGGCGGAAAAGATGCCGCCGGTGTGGAACCAGCGCACGCCCTTTTCGCTGAACAATTTCTTCCAGTTGATGTCGCCGGCCTTGAGCCCGGCCGTGGCCGAATGTCCGCGGTCATACAGCGTGGCCGAGCCGCGCCGGCCGGTGCCCACCTCGGTGAAATTCAGCCCGATGCGGTCCTTCTTGCCCACCCCGTCATATTTGCGGGTCACGGCATAGGAGCAGTCCACCCCCACCGCCCGGGCATGATTGAGGATAATCCGGCCCATGGGGCTGTCGTTCAGGCCGCCCACCCATCCGGTCTTGAGCCCCAACCGCGACAGGGCGTAGGCCACGTTGTACTCGCCCCCGCCCACCCACACCTCCAGTAGCGGGGCGAACTCGATCCGGCCGTGGCCCTCGGGAGACAGGCGGAGCATGCACTCGCCGAGGGAGACCTGGTCGAACTGGCAGGAACCGGCATCACGAATCTTCAGGGGCATGGGGGGAGGTCCTTCTTGGCCGCAGGCCCTGCGGCAGGGGGGACGAAAGCGGTGTATTGTCAACGTCACGGCGGGGCTGTCAACGCCAGGGGTGGGCGGGAGCATCGGTCGCGCCTACGTTTCAGTGAGTGGTGGAAACAAGGTGAAAGGAGCGAATCATGGCTGGTGTAGCTTCTCTGGTACAAACGGGCACGAAAGTCTGGCTGGACTCGATCGATCCGCAGTTGATCGCCCGCTACCGGCCGATGGGAATCTCCGGAGCAACCTCCAACCCCCTGATCATCGCCGAACTCATCGAGACGGGCCGGTTCGACAACCATCTGATGGAGCTCATGGAGAAAGGGCACGATGATGGCAGCGTGGCCTGGGCCCTGACCGATCACATGGTGAAGGAGGCGCAAAAAGCGTTTTCCCCCGTGTGGGATGCCACCCACGGCGACAACGGCTATGTCAGCTTCGAGCTGGACCCTCTGCTGGAAGACCCCCTCCGGAATCTGGCGCTGGACCGGCGCACCCAGGCGTACATCGAACTGGGCCTGCAATGGTCGGCCGGGCACACCAACCGCATGATCAAGGTGCCGGCCACGCCGGCGGGCATCGCGGCGCTCGAGGAACTGGCCTTCCGGGGGGTAACCCTCAACGTCACCTTGATCTTCAGCCCCCGGCAATACCGGGCGGCCCGGGAGGCCGTCTGGCGCGGGGCCCAGCGCCGCTCCAGCCTGGACCGGTTCAAGAGCGTCTACAGCATCTTCATCTCCCGCCTGGATGTTTACACCCAGAAGCATCTGCCCCATCTTTCGGCCGCGGCTCAGGGCCTGGTCGGCATCGTCAACGCCAAGCGGCTCTGGCAGGACAACCAGGAGTTCTGGAAGGCCCATCCCACCCCGCTGAAACAGGAGATCATCTTCGCATCCACCGGCACCAAGACGGCCTCCGACCCGCCGGACAAATACGTCGAAGCCCTGGCCGGCAGCGACATCCAGACCAACCCCCCGGCCACGCTGGCGGCCGTGGAATCCTCGGGCAAAACCTATCGGCGCACGGTGCCCCAGATGCCCGCCCCGGCCGTGCTGGCCGAGATCGACCGCCAGGTGGACATGGTGAAGCTGGAACAGGCGCTCTTGGAGGAGGGGGTGGCCAAGTTCGCCGATCCCCACAAGGCCCTGCTCGAGCTGGTGGCCCGCAAACGCCAGACGCTCACGGCCGCCCAGTAGGTTCGGTCCTGGCCGACCCTACCCCTTGGGTCCGCCGAAGTGGGTGTAGCCGGCCAGATCCTTGTGTCCGGCCGGGGTCGTCCAGGGGAACCGCCCGATTTCGTGCAGCATGCGGTTGTCCCGGGCACAGGCGGCAAACGCTTCTTCGATGCCGGCAATGGCCCGGACCGGACCGCTGCCGCTGGGGGCATCGACGATGCTGGCCGCGGGCACCGCACGCACCGCCGTTGCCTCGGCGGCGCCGTTGATGGCCAGCAACTGGGCCCGGGCCACTTCCAGCGTGGCCAGAGCCGTGGCGGGATCCTCCTGACCGCGGACTTCGGCCACGAAGCGCTCCACCATGTGTCGGTGACGGTTGCTGTCGATCGGCAGGGTTTGCACCACGCTGCCATCAGCCTTGAAGATCGTGGTTTCATGCCCCGTGCGGTAGATCAGCCGCCCCTGCGTCCCGTGGACCTCGATGAGCGGATCGTCATGGCGGGCACAGGCGTGGGTGTACAGCACCAGCAGCGAGCGGTCCTGGGACAGGTGGATGCGCATCGAGCAGGTATCGAAGCTTTCGATCGCCCGGGCCCGATAGAGTTCGGCGTCCACCCCCAGGGGCTGGGCGGAATCCTGGGGGCTGGGCCCCAGCCAGAAAAGGGGCAGGTTGATGTAGTGGGCCAGGGCATTGTTGGCCGGGCTGTCCAGCACCCACACCCCGTTGCGTTTCAGCCGGCCGGCCCAGGAATTGCGGTTGTAGTACTGATCCCCGCGGGCCCAGAGGCCGCGCACCACCGCGTGGGTTACCTGGCCGATCACCCCCTCCGCCAGCCGACGCTTGATAACCAGGGTCTGTTGGTCATAGATGTCCTGAAAGCCAATCGCCACCGGGCGCCGGGCGGCTTGGCGGGCCCGGATCATGGCGTCCAGATCATCAATGCAGCCGGCGGCCGGCTTTTCACACATCACGGCCTTGCCCGCCGCCAGGGCGGCCTCGGTGAAGGGCCGATGCAGGTCGATGGGCACGGGCAGCCACACCGCCTCGATGTCCGTCTGCAGCATCTCCTGAAGACTGGGGTAGATGCGGATGCCCTGGCCCGATAGCTCCTGGATCAGATGGGCGTGCAGTTCCTGGGCCGGCTCACAGATCGCGGCCAGACGGACCGGCGCCTGGTCCTGCCCCGGCTGAGGCTGGCTGCAAAGCAGCAGCAGATTGCGAATGGAACCGGCGTAGCCGCCCAGGCCGGCCAGACCAAATGTCACGGGAGTACGACTGCTCATAGGGACCTTTCCAGATTTCGCACCCGGCATCATGTCATGGACGGCACGGGGCGGCAAATAGCCCCATCCGCCCGTCGCCGGGGAAGCTGCCCAAAACATCCGGGGGGTGTTCTTGTCCCCTCACCCCATCTTCGGGCAGAGGGGTCGGAGCCCTGCCCGGGAATTCTGGCAGCCCCCCGCGGGGATCGCCCTGTTGTTCTGACCGGCCATTTGCGTAGCATAGTGGCCTCTTTGGCCCCCGAAGCGGTGCTGCGGGGCGCAGCTTTTCACCGGGGCAACACCTGGAGCAGCCCCTATGTTCGATTGGGAAAACCCCGCGGGCTTCAGCCGCAACTGCCTGCCCGCACGCGCTTGTTTTCTGCCCTTCCCCCAGGCCGCCGCCGCCCGAACCCTGGACCGGGCGGCCACTCCCTGGATCAAATGGCTCAACGGGACGTGGAAGTTCCATCTGGACCCCGCCCCGCAGCAGGCTCCGGCCGGGTTCGAAAAAATGGATTTCGATACCGCCTCCTGGGCCGAAATTCAGGTCCCCGGCTGCTGGCAGATGCAGGGATTCGGCCGGCCGCACTACACCAACGTGCAGTACCCCTTCCCCCTGGATCCGCCGCACGTGCCCAGTGCCAACCCCACCGGCAGTTACCGGCGCGAGTTCACGCTGCCCCAGGGCTGGCAGGGCCAGCACATCCGCCTGCGGTTCGAGGGGGTGGATTCCTGGTTCGTGGTCTACCTCAACGGCCGCCAGATCGGCGGCAGCATGGGCAGCCGCCTGCCCAGTGAGTTCGATGTGACGCAGGCCGTTCAACCCGGCCGGAACGTCATCGCCGTGCGCGTGGTCCAATGGTCGGCCGGATCGTACATGGAAGATCAGGACATGTGGTGGCTGTCGGGCATCTTCCGCGACGTGTGCCTCCTCGCCATGCCCAAACTGCACGTGGCGGATGTACGCGCACGCACCACCTTCGATCAGAATTACCGCCATGCCACCTTGAACGTGCAGGCCACGTTGGGCAATGCCGGCCTGCGCACCACCCGCGGCAGCGTCAGCCTGACCCTGCTGGATGCGACGGGCAAGCCCGTGGTCGAAGACAAGCCGATCGGCTCGGTTTCGGTCCAGGCCGGAGCCACGCAAGCCGCCGAGGTGGATGTGCCGGTGGCCCGCCCGCGGCCGTGGAACGCGGAAACCCCCTACCTCTACACCCTGCTGCTGACGCTCAAGAACGAGCGCGGGCAGGTGGTGGAGGTGGTTCCCCAGCGCCTCGGCTTCAAGCAGGTGGAAATCAAGGGCCGCGTGCTGCTCCTCAACGGCCGGCCCATCAAGATCAAGGGCGTCAACCGGCACGAACATCACCCCGATCTGGGCCGGGCCGTGCCGCTTGAGGCGATGGTCCGCGACATCCTGCTGATGAAGCGCCACAACATCAACGCCGTGCGCACCAGCCACTATCCCGATGACCCCCGCTGGTACGACCTGTGCGATCAGTATGGCATCTACCTGATCGACGAGTGCGATCTGGAGACGCACGGCTTTGGCATGGCGGATTGGAAGACCTGGGCGGGCAATCCCGCGGCCGAACCGGCGTGGCGCGATGCCTGCGTGGACCGCATGCAGCGCATGGTCCTGCGCGACCGCAACCACCCCAGCATTATCCTGTGGTCGCTGGGCAACGAATCGCGCCTCGGCGACAACCACAGTGCCATGGCCCGCAAGGCCCGGGAACTGGACCCCACCCGGCCGATCCATTACGAGGGCGATCAGGAACTGACCCACGGCAACGTCGATGTGTTCAGCCAGATGTACGCCCACGTGGACCAGGTGCACAAGATCGCCCAGGCCACCCAGGAAATCGAGAGCTGGGGAAAGAAGCTGTCCCCGGACGTTTACGGCCAATACCCCTTCCTGCTCTGTGAGTACGCCCACGCCATGGGCAACGGCCCCGGCGGGCTGAAGGAATACTGGCAGGCCATCTACACCTATCCCCAGGTCGCGGGCGGCTTCATCTGGGAATGGATCGATCACGGCATCCGCCAGCACACAGCCGAAGGCAAGGAATTCTTTGCTTATGGTGGCGATTTCGGCGATGAGCCCAACGATGGCAACTTCGTGATCGACGGCCTGGTGTTCCCCGACCGCGAGCCCTCGCCGGGCCTGATCGAGTACAAGAAGGTGATCGAGCCGGTAGAGACCCAGGTGGTCGATGCCGCCCGGGGCCGGCTCCGCCTGACCAACCGCTACGATTTCAGCACGCTGGATCACCTGGCCCTGCACTGGTCGCTGACCGTGGATGGCCGCGTGGTGCAGAGCGGGGTGATGCCGCCCCCGGAAGTGGCACCGCAGGAGTCCGCCCTGGTGCGCGTACCGATCAAACCTCTGGCGGATGCCGCCGGGGAGGTGCTTCTCAATGTTTCCTACCGCCTCGCGGCCGACACCGGCTGGGCCGAGGCGGGCTACGAAGTGGCCTGGGCTCAGGCTCCGGTTCCCGCGGCCGCACCGCCCGCAGCTTCCCTGTCCCGCGTCCACGAAGCGGTGGCATTCGAGGAGTGCGCGGCCGGGATCCAGGTGCACGGGGCGGACTTCACCCTGCAATTCGACGGGCAGACCGGGCTGATGGGCCCCTGGACCGCCCAGGGCATGTGCCTCATGGAGCGCGGGCCGAAGTTCAACTTCTGGCGCGCCCCCACCGACAACGATGGCGGCCATCGCGGCGGCGGCCTGCAGTCCCAGTGGCGCAAGCTGGGCCTGCACTGGCTGCAGCACCGCCTGGAAAGCATCGGCGCCGAACGCATAGATGCCTCCACCATCAAGGTGGTGGCCCGCGTGGTGGTGGCCCCGCCGGTCTGGAGCCGCAGGATTGCCTGCCGCTACACCTACACGATTCATGGCTCGGGCGAGGTTCTGCTGGAAGCGCAGGGCGAACCCATCGGCGATTGGCCCACCGCCTGGCCGCGCATCGGCGTGCAGCTCAAACTGCCGGCCGCCCTGGACCAGGTGGCGTGGTATGGCCTGGGCCCGGGCGAGTCTTATGTGGATACCTGTCAGGCCCAGCGCCTGGGCGTGTGGCGGGCGGCCGTGGACCAGCTCTTCACGCCTTACATCTTCCCCCAGGAAAACGGCAACCACGTGGACACACGCTGGCTGATGCTCACCAACCTCCGCGGCATGGGCCTGATGGTGGTGGGCCGGCCGGGGATCGACTTCTCCGCCCACTGGTACGACACGCTGGACCTGGACCAGGCCCGGCACCTGTACGAACTCAAGAAGCGCGACCAGATCACCCTGAATCTGGACTGGCGCCAGACCGGCATCGGCACCAATTCCTGCGGCCCCGGCCCCTGGCCGCAGTATGAACTCAAACCGCAGGCCTTTGCCTTTGCGGTTCGGCTGCGGCCTTTTTCACTCGATGCCGGCGACCCGATGCTCGCGGCCCGGGCCTAGCCCCCCCCGTGGGCGGTCGTAGCGCACCCAAGAGCAGGGAGCACCCTACTTCGGCGCCACCCACTTGCCCTTGGCCGAGCCCTGGTACATGGCCTCCATCACGGCCACGCGCTGGGCGGCTTCACGCACACCCACCAGGGCGGCGGGTTTGCCCAAAAGCGCATCCAGGAAGGCCTCAAAGCCCGCCGGAGCGGCGGCCGGCAGTTGGGTCCAGGGCTGCTTGCCGTCGGCCCCCTCCACCTTCTTACTCTGGAAATAAAGCTGCCCGCTGATGATGGTGGCGTGCCCCTCCGTGCCGCAGACCTCCAGGGACACGGGGTTGGCCACATCCAGCCACGCTCCCGCCAGGGTGCCGATGGCGCCATTCTTGAAGCGGAGCAGCCCCTCGCCCGCTTCATCGCAGCCTTCATACCGGTGGGTGAGAGTCTTGATGCTGGCGGTGGCCGTCTCGACCTCGCCCATGAGCCACATCAGAATGTCCAGCAGGTGCGTGCCCAGGTCGCCGAACGCCCCGCAGCCCGCCACGGCCGGATCGGCCATCCAGCGCCAGTCCGTCGCGGGGTCGTTGGGCTTGGCATCAAACCACCCGCCCAGCGCGCCGCTGTG